>CAKZGI010000121.1 GCA_936914905.1 uncultured Trichormus sp.
CGAGATGCAAGGATTGCTCAAAGGGTTTGATCAATGGCATTAACTGGTGTTGTTCGCCTTGATTGCGATCAAGGCGAACCCTTGTATTTATACATGAGTGTGAGCCTTGCATGCTTAGAAGAGAGGCTCCCAAAATGGCATGCAAGGTCTTGTAGTTTCTAGAACCTTCTAGAGATTTCTAGATTATATGCAAGCTTAATAACACTTATACTATTCACTATTAACTAAGAATCACAATATGTGTTGTAATGCAATGGTTAAGATCCATGGCTATGAGATGGAAGGTCGGAGGTTCGAGTCTTGATTGTAGTGTAATGTGATTGTCCGTGACATTATCCTCCCTTTTTAGCCTTGGCCTTTAGGTGGCGAAGGTTTACGGGGATAACGAAGGTGGAAATTCGAAACCGCCTCGGTTGCATTTGCCAAATGGTTGCAGGGTTCCCAAGTAGCTTCTGTTATTGGATATCCCTTCCACAGTACTAGATAATAGAGTTTGCGTCGTACCAATTTGGAGTCAAGGATTTCTTCAACTTCATACTCATCCCCTGACACTAGCTTGATTGGAGGTGGTCGAGTGTGTTTCCGCCCGGGTAGCGTGGAAGGATGGTAGACTTCCAAGAGGGATACGTGGAAAACATTGTGGATGCGGTAGTGGGAAGGAAGGTCGAGTCGGTAGGCCACCGGATTGATGCGCTTGGAGATACGGAAGGGACCTAATTTTGTATAATCCAACTTTGAACATGGACGAGTGGTAGTAATGTTGCGCCGTAGAAGCCACACCATGTCCCCCACTTGAAAGTTGGGCGCGGGTGCCCGGTGGTTATTGGCACTTGACATTTGCCGGTCCTGTGCATTAACAAGCTCAAGAATTAGATCTTGGTGGATTTCTTTTAGGCGACGCGCCCGCTCTTCAGCCGAAGGGTTCACTGAACCGGAGGGAACGGATATGCTGAAGCGAGGTTGGAAACCAAAGTTGGCGAAGAAGGGGGAAGTTCCAGTAGAAGAATGAAGGGTATTATTATAAGCAAATTCTGCCAGCGGGAGGAACGTAGTCCAGTCGTCTTGTTGGTAGCTCACCACACCTCGGAGATACTGCTCTAGTACTTGATTGACACGTTCCGTTTGTCCATCTGTTTGCGGGTGGAATGCCGTCGACAGCTTAGTGGTGGTGCCGAGAAGTTGGAAGAGGCGCTTCCAGAAGTGAGAAATGAATGGTGCACCACGATCAGAGATGATGTCATCAGGTATCCCATGGAGGCGCACCACATTCGCTAGAATAAGATTCGCTGTCTCGGGTCCGGAGATGGCTTTGGAACATGGTATAAAATGCGCCATTTTGGTAAATCTATCCACGATTACCAAGATGGCGTCATGTCCCTCCGATGGTGGTAGGTCGGTGATGAAGTCCATAGATATGGATGACCATGGCCGATTGGGAACAGGGAGAGGTTGAAGCAGGCCGTATGGGCGATGATGAGCTTTCTTGGACCGAGAACAGATCTCACAAGTCTTGATGAAGTCTTTGACGAGCTTCCACTGTTGGGGCCACCAATATGTTCGAGAGATGAGCTCGAAAGTTTTGGCGACTCCGAAATGGCCTGCAAGCGGACTGTCGTGGCATTCTGATATGACGCGAACTCGGCACGGGCCGTCCGGGACATAGACAAGGGTATCTCTTAGGAGTAACCCATCATGAATGGAGAATTTATCAAGGTCATCCCGAGGTGATCGATGGGACATTGGATCCTCTAAACATGCCTTGATTTCTTGAGCAAAACGGTCGGCGGTGGTTGCTGTGGTGATTTCACCAAGGAGGGTCTCATCTTGGAGCATATATGTTGTAGAGATTTGAACTTGGGCCGGCGTCAAGAGACATTGAGACTGCTCATCGTATGCCGTGTCACCCGGGCGGAGTTCTAGTTCCGATCGCCTAGAAAGAGCATCAGCTTTACCATGTTGGTTCCCCGGACGGAAGGTGAGTTCAAAGTCGTAGTCAGCGAGAAAAATGGACCACCGGGCCTGACGACGATTCAAGGTGCGGGTAGAAGCAAAATACAAAAGGTTTTTGTGGTCGGTTATGACTTGAATGCGGTGTTGGGCACCAATGAGATAAGGCCTCCACTCCTCAAAAGCCGATATAATTGCTGCAAGTTCCTTGTCATAGATCGGGTAGTTAATTTCAGGAGCTGCAAACTTACGTGAGTAGTACGCAACTGGGTGTTCTACCCCATCTTCGTCGGGTTGTGAGAGGATAGCGCCGATAGCAAAGTCCGACGCATCTGTTTCAACGATGAAGGGCTTCGTCGGGTTGGGGTGAAGTAGTACCGGGGCGGTCATAAAAGCAGATTTAAGCGACACGAATGCCGTTTGTTCCGCCGACGTCCAAGTGAATGGTCGATCCTTTCGGGTGAGTGCAACCAAGGGTTGCACAATACTAGAGAAACCTTTAATAAATCGACGATAGAAATTTGCAAAACCAAGGAAGGATTGGACGTCTCTTACCCGGGTAGGGGGTTGCCATTCTTGAATTGCGGCCACTTTACGTTGATCCATGGAAATGCCATCACAGGTGATGATGTAGCCCAGAAACTCCACGGAAGGTTGTTCAAACACACACTTCTCGTATTTGGCGTAAAGACCATACTCCCGAAGTTTTGTCAACACCAGCCGGACATGTTGTGCATGGGTGTCGAGATCCGGAGAGTAGATGAGAATATCATCTAAGTAGGCCACCATGAATTGGTCGAGATACTCCCGGAAGATATCGTTCATCATGTGCTGAAATACGGCTGGGGCGTTGGTCAGGCCAAACGGCATGACACGATACTCGAACAAACCGTATCTAGTGCGGAAGGCCGTCTTCCACTCATCTCCCGGACGGATACGCACTAAGTTGTAAGCTCCCCTTAGATCGATTTTCGAAAACACGCGTCCAGTCCGGAGGCGGTCCAAAAGCTCAGGGATCAAGGGGAGTGGATAACGGTTGCGGACGGTTACCTTATTAAGTCCTCGATAGTCGACGCACAGGCGCAAGGTGCCATCCTTCTTCTTGACGAACAAGATTGGTGATGCGGCAGGAGATTTCGAGTGGCGGATGAAGCCTTTCGCCAAGTTCTCGTCGATGTATTCCCGGAGTGCTGCCAACTCGGGCTCCGTTAACCCATAGATAGGACCAAAGGGAGGACTGGCACCTTCAAGGAGGTCGATTGGACAGTCGTACGGCCGATGCTCCGGTAGTTTGTCGGCGTTCCGTTTTTCAAAAACGTCAGAGAACTCCCGATATTTTGAAGGAATTGATGTTGTTGCGACCTCCCCAATGATAGCATGAATCTTTGCTTGCCCTATACCATCATGATTAACTCCCATGCCACTGTAATTGCTGCTGGTTTCATGACCAGTTTCCAAGAGATCGCGACCATCTTTCACGGTAGCCTCGCTAACCCGTGCCGTGAAGTCGATGGAGTGCCGACGCCAATCCACAACGGGATTGTGCGTCATTAACCATGACAATCCCAAAATGATAGGGTGCCGAGGAGAAGAAATAAGATCGAAAGCGATCTCTTCTCGATGAGACCCCACAATGAGCTCTAATGAAATCGTTCCCTCTGTGATGGCACCTGACGAGAGCGGTCGTCCATCAATAACCTCCACTGGAATGGCTTTCTCTTTCTTGATCTTTGGAATGGAGTGTGTGCGGGCAAAAACCATGTCCATAAAACATGTTGTTGCCCCTGAATCGAGTAGAGCGTTGGTGTGGATTACCCGAGCTCCTACCTGCAAGGTCACGGGAACCACAAATCCATGTCGACATGGTGGCACATGTATAGAGCTATCTACCCAATTGATGGAGCCCAGCTGCAGAATGTTTACTGCAGCTGGGCCCTTCCGTTTCCCGATATGCGGCTTCCTTTGGCTGGACAAGCTGCAGCAAGATGACCAAGCGCCCCACAATAGAAGCATAAGTGATTTTCTGGTCGATGTCATCGTTGCACATCTGATAGGAGACGGGGCCGAATTAGATCCACCTCCATCGGCGAGACGGAGAATCATCAGTCGAGACTTGGCTAGGCACATGCAACGGGGTTGGTGATTGGCAGACGGGAGAAGATTGAAGGGTAGGCGGCCGAAACCTCGATGACCACTCCTCTTGACGGAACTCAAACAGGCAGTTATCACAACGCACCGCTTGCATTATTGCGTCAGTTAATGAGGCCGGTTTTGGAAGACTAAATAACAAATTTTTTACATCACCTCTTAATCCTCGACGGAATTGATCACGTAGGGCTTGATCACCCCACCCCATGTCGAAGGCGAGTTGATGGAATTCAGAGGCATAGGTAGATGCCACACGGTTTCTTTGCTGTAGGGAGTAGATCTTGGTGAGTGCTGCTCGTCGTCGATCCCTTTCCCCAAAAGTGGCTTCGTATTCGACAAGGAACGTTAGGAAATCTTCCAAGAGTGGAGATGACTTTCAACCAACATAGAAAACCATGCCTCCTTTGTCCCCTTCAGCAACGAGCCCAAGAGTCCGACTTGGTGGAAATCTATAGCGTATCGGTGAGGGGGCAAGGGAAGAGTGAGGCGAATCTGATTGATGAACCCTTGTAATCGTGAGCGTGTCCCCTCGAACAGGGTCGAGCAGGCTTACTTAAGGTTCATGATATGGTGGAGAAGGGTTGAGGGCAATGGTTGGCATCTCTGAGTGGGCATTGGACAATAGATAGAGTATTGATCTCCGTATGGTAGCGTTCTCTGCTTGGAGTTGTTCCATGGATGCAAGGACTAGAGGTAGATGATCAATATATTCGGACATGGCTATGGTTGTGAGGGTAATAGAGTGGGAAGTGAGAGAGATAGAGAGCAGGCAAGAGAGAGGTGAACAAATTGTCACAATCGGAAACAATGAATAGAATTACAAGGACTTACTGACAAGATTTATGATAAAACCCGTGGTTTCCAACTCAAGCACCGATGAACAATGATCATTAACTGGTGTTGTTCAGAATGATATCAAGGTGAACCTGGCTATTTATATAAGTTAATATGCATATCTATTGCATGCAAGGGTGCCATGTGTCAAGTACAATAATGCATGCTATACGCATGAGTCCCAAATGTCTCACTTAGTTACATCACATGGTTAGTACCATGTGTCACTTATCCAATAACTATCAGCTGAGTGACAAATAAGTAGATAACTAATAGAGA
>CAKZGI010000122.1 GCA_936914905.1 uncultured Trichormus sp.
GGCATATAGATTTTACTTTATGGGCATGCCTCGTTAATGCAAAGAGCTACATAATTAATTGGCTCAATGAGCGTGTCCTCTAAAGCGGAGTTCATAACTATTGTGTGTCTTGTTCAATGTTCGTGGTTCACGAATGATCGTAAGTCATTAACATTATTCCCAACAAAGCCACCATGTGTAAAGAGAGGAAATCAACATACACAACAATTTAAAAAAGAATCATCATAATGGCCTCAGAAAATATTAGGGATGTTGATAATACAACATCATTCACAACTACATCACTATCAAGATCAATCAGAATTGACAAATTGACTGGCGCTTCAAACTATCGACCATGGCAGATCCGAATGAAGATGTATCTACGAAGACTCCATCTATGGGCATACATAGATGGAAGCAATCCAAAACCAGAGAAAACAGACCCAAATTACTCAGCTTGGGAGGAGAAAGACTTTGAGGCCCAATCAGAAATTCAATTTCATGTTACGGATACTCTCATGTATCTCATTGCAAATGAAGAAACCACAAAGGAGATGTGGGACTGCCTCAAGGAGCAATATGAGAAGACCGATACGATTCACGCCATTGCCCTCTTTAGACAACTTACAACTTATCACATGGAAGAAGGTGACGATTTTGAAACTTTTTTAGAAACTTGGCGTTCTCTTTTGGAACAGGGCACAATAGCAGGACTAGGTTTTACCGACAAACAACATGTAGTCATGTTGTTAGCTGCTCTACCTCCAAGTTGGCGCCCCTTTGTTACCACCCAATCCTACCAAACCCAAACCCTCATTGTTCTCATCAACAAAATGCGCCAAGAAAACACCTTCTCCAAACTCAGTAATGGTACCATGAATCAACCAATAGCACCGATGGCCATGGCAACCTCCCTACATAAACCAAACCCCCACCAACGACCAAATTATTATAGTAGACCTCAATACAACACCAACAAACCAAATCAACCGCGTTGCAACTATTGCCAACGACAAGGACATTGGGAGAAGGATTGTCGAATAAAGGCAAGAAACTCAAATTATCAATCAAACACTCAAATCACTTGCAACTATTGTAAGCGCATAGGACACATGGAAAGAGAGTGTCGAACTAAACAACGCGAAGTCAACATGCAACCACAAGCAAGAATGGCACAAATACAAGAGGAAACATCATCAGGTGATGAAATGTATCTATTCAATCTAAATTTAACTAATACCACTGGTGTAGATTCAGCATGGTATCTTGACACTGGGGCAACACATCATATGACGTATGACAAGAAACTTCTAGCCGAATTCAAAGAACTTCCAACTCCCCTTGAGGTACATCTTGGTGATGATAGCATCAGAGAAGCCAAAGGATTTGGCACAATAACATTCAACCTACCAAATAACAAACATCTTCAAATTCACAAGGTCTACTTCGTACCTGGACTCACAAAGAATCTCATTTCAGTAAGTCAAGCAACACAATCTGGTTTTACAATTACTTTCAAAGGTAACTCATGTATCCTCCAACCACAACTTCATGATAGAACACCTATAGTCATATCTTGTCCACAACTCAACAATTTATATCCAATTCCTCTCAAAGTTATCACTATGTTCAATGCATCACATCAAATTCTAGATAATATCTCAGAGAATACTCTTAAATGGCACTATCGGCTAGGTCATCCACACCTCCAAGTTCTCTATACCCTTCAAAACCAAGATCTCATTCAAGGAATAGCCAAACACCCAAATCACCTACCTTTATGTGAAGCATGCCTTCTTGGAAAGATGACTTCAAATCATTATCCTAGGTCAGCCAATCACACAACCGATGTACTTCAATTAGTACACACAGACCTTTGTGGTCCGATGCCTACTCCCTCCCTCACGGGAAACATTTATTTCCTTACTTTCCTCGATGATTTCTCTCACTTTACCATTATCACCTTTCTTTCTAAGAAATCTGATGCCCTATCCCACTTTAAGGTCTACAAAACCTTGGTTGAAAACCAACTCAACCAGAAAATCAAAATATTAAGAAGTGACAATGGAGGCGAATACACCTCAAAGGACTTCACCAAATTCTTACAAAATCATGGAATACGTCATCAAACATCAATCCCATACCACCATCAACAAAATGGCAAAGTGGAGCGCAAGAATAGAACTCTTATGGATGCTGCTCGTTCAATGCTTAAGACGGCCAACCTACCAAACACTTCTTGGGAAGAAGCTATAGCAACAGCATGCTATCTACAAAACAGACTGCCAAGTACAATGCTCAACTCTCAAACGCCATTCGAACGATGGACAGGTATCAAACCCAATCTTTCTCACCTAAAGATATTTGGTAGCATTGTATACTCACATGTGCCTAGTGAAAAGAGAAACAAACTTGAAGATAGAGCTACAAAAGAAATATTTGTTGGCTATGGTGATCGCTTCGGAAAAAAGGGTTACCGTCTCTACAACGAATCAACTCGGAAGTTCCAATTCAGTAGAAGTTGCCTCTTCAATGAAAATATTCTATTATCACCATTTTGTAATTCCCATAATACCCTTAGCCACAAACTACCTCAATCAATTATTAATGAAGATAATTCACTAGATGAGCCATTAGATATCATTAGCCATGTAGTTACTACTAGAAATAAAGAATCATCTCAACCTACACAATCCTTACTTGAGAAAGAACCTAGTACACAACCGTCAACAATCACTCAACAAAACCTACGTAGGTCTGAAAGATTAAAACACAAAGCCTATACATCTCTTCCTTCCCACCCAACATTGTCATTGAACTCTATCCCTAAGAAATCTCGTAGTATAGCTCACAACTTCACTGTAAAACTAAAAGAAAACTTCAATTCAAATTCACCACTAATGGACGAAGATGCATCAAGTGAAATACTTAATTTCAAAAGTGCTCTAAAAGTACCAGAGTCAGAATATTGGTGGACTGCCATGACATCTGAAATTGAATCAATAAATGAAAAAGGCACATGGGTTCTTGTACCTCATCCAAAAGATCGTCAAGTAATCACTAGCAAATGGCTTCTACGGAGAAAACTCAACCCCGAAATAAGACTACATCGTCATAAAGCTCGACTAATTGCACGTGGCTTCAATCAAGTAGCAGGTATCGACTTCCATGAGACATTTTCACCAATGCTCATCATTACTAGCCTAAGAGCCACAATAAGTATAGCTGCTCAATTCAATTTCTGTATTCATCAAATTGATATAAAGACAACCTTTTTGAATGGAGATCTAGATGAACCTATATATATGGAACAACCCAAGTACTTCATAGATCCAAATTATCCAGATTATGTTTGTCTCCTCAAGAAAACACTCTATGGACTAAAACAATCTCCTAGAATTTGGTATTATAGACTACATCACTTTCTTATTGAATTTTGTACTATAGACTACATCACTTTCTTATTGAAAAAGGTTATAAGAGACTTAGATCAGATCCAAATCTCTATACTAGACACGATACAAATAATTTCCTTATACTTGCTGTGTATGTAGATGATATTCTTATTATTAGCAACAATGTCTCCCATATAGAATTTACTAAACAAGAACTAGCCTCCACTTTCTCGATCACTGATGGCGGACCACTACACTACATGTTGGGCATAGAATTTAATAAACAAGGGGATAGTATACATTCAAAATATGCAATGTACAACGATTATGTCAAAGGAAGTTTACAGAGGATATATTAAATAAGTATAATTTCATAGACATCAAACCATCGCCTATACCAGCCCTTCCAAACCTTTCCCTTAGCTCTGATATGGCTCCACAAGATCCCAAAGAAATAGAAGAAATGAAACCCATACCATACCGAGAAATGTTAGGAAGTCTAAGATACCTCGTATCATGTACTAGACCAGATTTATGTTATATAACTGGGTATCTATCACGATTCATGCAAAATCCTGGTAAAGCACATTGGGAAGCTCTAATTCAAGTTTTCCGATACCTAAAAACCACTAGTACACTTGGACTAGTATATAAACACCAAAACAACAATACTCTTCAACTCCAAGGATGGTGTGATGCGGACTACAATGGTGATAAAGACACTAGACACTCTACATCAGGCTACGTCTTCACTATTGCAGGAGGAGATATATCTTGGAAATCTAAGAAGCAAAATACAGTTGCCTTATCTTCAACAGAAGCTGAGTTCATTGCGGTGGCTTATGCAACAAAAGAAGGTGTATGGCTCCAAAGATTACTATATGAATTAATTAATCATCCTCTTAACAATGCTTCTCACTTATCACCAAAGTTTACATTAGAAATTGACAACCAATCATGTATCACCCTATTAAAAGCTCCTAAGCATCATGAAAACACAAAACATATTGACTATAAATATTTCTATGTCAAAGAAATGATAGAGGGTACAAAAGAAGACTCGCCAATCCTCGTCGTCAACTACACCCCTACAACCAAACAAGTAGCGGACTTCCTTACAAAGGCTTTACCCAAAGCAAAATTCCAATTTTGTGCCAATGAAATTGGAATGGTTCATGTCAAAAGATAGGGAGAATGTGAATGTAAACACTTCTCTCAAAGATGGGGAGAATGTGAATAACCGTTATAAGAAACGGTTATTACTTTCTTGTTATTTTTCATTTACTTTCTTGTTAGTTTATAACAACCATATTGTAACAGCCTTAGTTTGTTATTCCCTTTGTAACAGCCATATTGTAACTACCTCTTTGGTTACAATATAGCCATCCCTTGGCTATATATATAGCCATCCTTTCCAAGGTTGCAACAATGTGTTTCCTACTATAATCTAAGTTATCTAAGGCCCTACTCACTATCTCATTCATATTACTCTCAATCTTTTACATACATACTTGTGTGCAGAAAGATAAGCTCAAAGCAATTCTGGGAAAGCAAAGTAAACATGGCATGCAGAGTTTTCGATGTGTTTCATAACTACATGGATGATGATGAACGGTGAACAGACACGTGCCATGCTATTTCAGAAAAAAGAAACATAACTCTTGATCTCCATCAGAAACCCTTCTTCAAGATGACATTACATAGATTGAAGAATTTTAAACATATTTGCAGATGCAGTGATTCCATGCAAGAGACTTTATCCAGGTGATCCTCCTCCCATTATTCGGAACAAGTAAACAAGTCTAACTGACCTGCTGAAGTTCCAGAGGAGGAGAAA
>CAKZGI010000123.1 GCA_936914905.1 uncultured Trichormus sp.
CAGTTCTCCATCTACCCTTCTGGTGTATAGATATTATTGGCACTCTTACACCTTACTCTTACACCTTATTTAATCCACCATCCTAAAAGAGAGTGATCGCTAGGGAGTGAGATTACAAAAATAAAGGGATGCCTGTAAGAATAAGCTCCCCAGTAGCGGAATATGAAAGAAGCACTACCAACGTTTATCAACCACTATGGATCTTTTTGCACAGGATCTTTTTGCACAACTAAAGGAATTCCGTCAAGCAGCATACCAATGTTTATGTGGGGCGAAGGACGCAACATTTGAAATGACGGATGCAATATTGCTGACACGCAACGTCTACACTCTGCGAGACTGATCACTGTATCCAGTATTCCGTCGTAAGTGGTCAAGTATTTATGAGACGACAACTGATGCGCTTACATTCCAACCAATGTTTATGGGGAGAACTACCAGCATATTCAGGTAGGGGAAAAGCAAGAGTACACGGTGATAAATTTAAACTCAACGATCAATGAATGTCCAGCTTGGTATTGAATAGTTGGGAAAGAGTGCAAGTGGCTTTACCAACGCTTAATCTTTGCTTAAAACTTCCTTTTATTATAGGCGCTCGCTCAAAATCTTAGCAGTCAAATTCAAAATCATACAATCATTGTTCTCAAATTACAATCAAAAGTAAAAGACTTAGAGTCAGAGAATCAATGGTTCAGAGATGAAAATAACCGGCTAAAGGGAGAAAACGGTCACAGATTTAATCCATAACCAAGTTATAAAGTCCGTTAAAAGAGTGCTGACAATCACCATTAAAGGTTCAGAACGAGATAGTAAATCGTGTGATCGCACTCTCAATAAAATCACTGCGCTGTTCACTCTAACTCGATGGTATTCCTTATTGTTCAACAGGACGAATAATTGTCGGTGCTGGTGTTACCTCTGGTTGAAAAATTCCTTGTAATGCTTGTTCTAAACTTTTTGCCATGACAATGCGATTTTCATAAGCAACGACCACCCTAACCAAAGTTGGTAAACTATTCTGAGTTGCTTCTAAATAAATTGGCTCAACATATAACAAAGATTGTTCAAGGGGAATAATCAAAAGATTACCTTGAATTGCTCTCGAACCTTGACGATTCCATAAAGAAATTTGTTGAGAAATTACTGGATCTTGGTTAATTCTGGCTTCTATTTGTTCTGTTCCATAAATCAACCGTTCTTTAGGAAAGTTATACAGCAGCAATTTACCGTAATTTTCTCCATCTGAACGCGCTGCTAACCAAGCAATTAAATTTGTTCGTTGTTTGGGTGTGTAGGGAAGTAGTAAAATAAATTCTTCAAAGGGAACGTTAGGAAGACTAGTAATTAAATAGTAAGGTTCAAGCTGACGGGTTTGTGTTCCATATATTTCATTGGGAATTTGCCATTGATCTTCGCGGTTGTAAAATACTTGGGGGTTAGTGATATGATAAACCATTAACCGTTCAGATTGAATTTTAAAAAAGTCCACCGGATAGCGGATATGACTGCGGAGATTAACAGGCATATTTGCCAGCGGTTGGAACATTTGTGGGAAGATTTTTGACCAGGCAATAATTAGAGGCTCTTTTGGTTCAGCAACGTAAAATCTGACTGTGCCGTTGTAAGCGTCAATTACGACCTTAACGGAGTTACGAATATAGTTGATGCCATCACCATTTTGCTCAGAGTAGGGATAGCGATCACTTGTTGTATAAGCATCTATAATCCAGTAAAGATTATTCTTTATTCCTGGGAATTGTTCATTTTTGCTGTCAGGATTGGCATCAGCAGCTACTAAATAAGGCTCACTATCGAATTTTAGAAAAGGTGCGATCGCACGAATTCGTTGGTTAATATTTCGCCGGAATAATACTTTTGTCTCTGGTAGAAAATTCCGTGTAAATATCATTTGCCAGTCTTTCAAATATGTAGCAAATAGCCATCTTCGAACCAGAGAACCAATTCTAATTCCACCCATGCCATCATAACTGGTGTAAATATTATCGCTGCCACTGGCATAATCTAACTCTCTAACTTTTGTGCCAGTCATGACATGAGTATTGCTAATTTCTCCATAATAAATTCGCGGTTTACCAATAGGAATACTTTCACGAATAGCTTCACTAGAGGTAGTTAGCGCACTATCATTACCGCTAATATCTTTAACAAAATATTCTGGTAAACCACCAGGAACAACAGTATTTACAGGACTCATGGTAAAGCCATAACCGTGGGTGTAAACTAAATTGCGGTTTACCCATGTTTTAGCTTGCTGTGGAACAGCATTATAGTCTAATTCCCTGGCTGCAATTAGTACCTGACGTTTTTCGGTTGATGCGGTTGCTTGTTGGTTGGGTTCAGTTTTGATTGTGTAGCGATCAACATCAGCATCGGGAAATTTATAATAGGGACGAATTTGTTGTAATTGGCGGTTAGTTTTTAATAATGGTTCTTGATCCCAAAGACGAATATTACGAATTGTTAGATCATTGACTTTGAGATCTGCTTGGGTTAAGTTTCCCTGGGGATTAAAGGTTTCAGAATCAATTGCTTCTAAATCAAATGCTTGACGAGTAAAGTTAATAGTACGTTGGATGTAAGGCTGCTCTCGCTGCAATTCATTGGGTTGAACTATTAAAGATTGGACAACAGCAGGTACAATGAAATCACCTGTAATTACTAAAATTATATAAATACATAAACTATAAATTGCCCACCGACGATGTTGAGATTTGGGTTTCCAGAAGAAAGTTTGCCATAATAAATAAAATGCGATTACTACAGCTAAAACACATAACATAGTGTCAACTGGCAACTGGATCTTAGCATCGGTGTAACTAGCGCCAAAACTCACCCCACGGGGAGAATAAACGAGTTCATAACGACCTAACCAATAACTAAAGGCTACTACCAACATCAAACAGCTACCCAAACCGAATAAATGACATTGTTGTGGTAGAGAAAAACCAGGAAAAATGCCTTGACTTAGACTATCTCCTGATAAAAGATAGGTGAGAGCAACGGACACAAAGCCATATAAACATAATCCAATTAGCCAAAATGCCAAAAGTTCCCACAGAGGGAGTGAAAAAACATAAAAACCGATATCTTTCCCAAATAAAGGGTCATTGCTATTGAAGGGAGTAGAGTGGAAATAAAGTAGTATTTTAGACCAATGTTGAGATAGTATCCAGCCAAAACCAAGACTAAAAATAAGTGCGATCGCTCTCAGCAAAAAGTGAGAATATATTAAGAGTGTGATCGCCATTACCAAAGCCACACCAAAATACCAGTCCTGAGAAATAATTTTGTCTCCCAAATTCAAAACAATTTCTGGTCTAAATAGAATTGTAAAAGGTGAAATAACCTGATTAACTTCTCTATTCCAGTAACTTAGAGCAACTTGTCCATAATGCGTTACCATCAACCCCACCAACAAACTCAAGCCTAACGTCAGCGGTAACAGCCAGCGCAATCTAATTTCTTTGTATCCAGTCTCAACATGAGGAGGTTTATAGACTGTGCCATACTGTGGACTAAGAAATTTTGTGAGTTGCTTACTCAGTCTTGTCTCCTCATTTCTGACCAACTCAGTTTTCAGAGATTGGGGATATTTCCAGCGTTGTGCTAAAGCCAGATTAAAAAACAGATAGCTAAAACTGACACTGACCGTACCCACCCATAAAGCACCCTTAGTTGCCAGGCGCAGCACAAATGTTTGCAAATAGCCAACTTCCTGAAACCAGAAAATTTCTGCCCCTAGATGGGAAACTATATCCCAGAATAGCCACAGCCCCAACAAAGCGATAATAACTCTAAAGCACCATTTCCAAGACATTCATTTTTATTAAATAAGAGGGAACAGTAATACAGCAGATTGCAGATCAATGAGGTACAGAATCTAAATTGAAACCTAGACAGCAATGGAGTTTTACTCCTGACTCCTGACTCCTGCTGTAACTGATAACTGATTGATAACTGATAACTGTTAATTCCAATTACCAATTACGGTTAATATGGATGGGATAAGTCGATCTTACCTAAATTAGTCATTTCTTGATTTAGAGGAATGTTCTTTTCAGGGGAAAGGTATACCAGATTTACAGCTATACCTTTCCCCTTCAGAATCGCTAACTGAGCTTGTCTAGGAGATTCAGGGCGTAAATAAGTAGTATTTAACTGATCGTAAAATTCTGTCATCAGTGACAAAGAATCTTGAACACTCACATACCACAAACTACCCAAAACAGTTTTTACCCCTGCTTGCACAGCCAAACCCGAAAATCCTAATTCTGCCTCATCACTACCCACAGCAGTTTTACAGGCACTCAAAACCAACATTTCTACTTTAGGTTCTTTACTCCATCCTATTTCCTGAGATGAAGACGGACGCGCTTTCTTATTTTCTAATACTAAGGGTGATTTTTGGGGTTTAAATGGCTTTTGTTCAGGATATTTAGGTTCTATTTGCAAGCTATTTTCACCAACGGAATCGACTTTTTTATCGTTATTTGTTCCAGGAATTTGACTTAAGTAATTAGCAGGAATTTCTCTTACTATAGAAGTCTCATGATTGATAGATTCTTGGTTAAGAATAATAAAAGGCTCATTGAAAGCATTTGACTTTAAAGAACGACTTGGGGTAACTTGATGTTCATAGATAATGTTGCTATGTACATGATTATAATTGTCTAAGGGAGAATAGGTATCTACTTCGTAGATAATAATACCCTTAAGGCAAGATACTCTTAATCAAGAAATGTCTAGTGGGAATATCAATCTTCTAGTTTGAAACTACCCACAAAGTTTATCCTGCCAAGATTAAATAATTATTTATACATGACAGTGATAGTTAGCATACACTAATTGAAGTATTTTCTGATATATTATAAATATATACTTACCTATCACTGAGGCGACAAAATTCCTCATTAATAGAGCAATTAAGAGCAAAATATAGACTTTTTTAGGCAAATATGAAAGTACTTATAAAGTAAATATTAGGTAGGATGTATTACAGCTATGTAAAGATTTGAGGATTTGAGAGAGTGAGGATTAGCCGTAACGCACCGAGAAATAAACAACCCATTCCAAATTTGAGAAATCCGGTTTACAGTGTATTCATTTTGAATTTGGAATTCGCGTTCGTACTAAGGAAAGTGGATTAAATTAAGAGTGCCAATAATATCTATACACCAGAAGGGTAGATGGAGAACTGGTAGATG
>CAKZGI010000124.1 GCA_936914905.1 uncultured Trichormus sp.
TTCACCCCTTTGACTACCCAGGGTGTTTCATCCCCAAGGATATTAGGCTGGGTTTATTTTATCCACTGTTTGAGGCTATCAATACTTTGAGCGACTGCACCATCTATTCCTTCATTGGTAGCTACTAATGTTCCCACTCCAATTTCTATTTGACCCAGTTCCCACCCGTAAATATAACAAAGCTGTGCCCTGTTTTCGATTATTTACATGAATATTTAATTCCAAAAGATCTTGAATTATTCTCCAGATATCTTCAGAAGTTGTAGTTTCCGAAGGTGGTAAATATTGCAAATTAAAAGCGCCAGCACTTCCCAAAACTTTACTAAAATCTAAAGCCTGATGGGAGTTACTAATTCCTTCAATTACTAATGCTGTTCTAGGCGCGTGAGATTCAGGAATAGTGGGAATTTCACCAACAATGACTTCTGCCACACCTTCCACAATTCGTTTCGGGGTTTGTAGCGGGTATTCACTAAAAAGTTGAGTTTCTCCTTTTTCTCTTCTTTGCTGGTTAATTGGGCGTAATTGTTGATTGGTTATATATATATATTGTAGAGTTCGATAATAAACATAGCGATAAATATCATCAGCAGAAATTAGCCCTTGTACATCTGCGGGGTCACCACTTAACGCTAACATTAAATAATAAGTAAATACTCCATGTCCTAGTTCAGTAAATTCCCAAAATAATTGATCTCTATGACAGGAAAGCAAAGGATAACAACCTTTACTCTTGGCTGCACGTTATTGTAAAACTTCTACTAACTGGGCTGTGGGATTTACTCACCTCAATATCATTCCGCTACTATCACAAGCATCTACCCAGACTAATTGATTTTGCGCCTGACTATTACCTAATAACTGCAGTGATTATTTCACAGGTAAAGCCGTATTTTTGATCTCATATTTTTGAGTATCACCTAGACACAAAAAAGCTTGTTGAGTTTGAACTTCTAAAATGCTATGATCTGAAAAATAAAACAGAATTGTCTCTAGTGTTTTAGCAGAGGTGGTGATATTGTTTAAGCTGTTAAGAACAGTTTCCAGAACTGGCAATTCTTGAGTAAAATCATGATAAATTGTTACTTCTTTTTCAGGAAATTGCTGCTGTGTTGCATCTGTGAGAGCTGCCGCTAATCCTTGACAACCAACTGCTGCATAACGTAAGGAGTGAAGTTGTTAACTTGCATATTGATTTATTCCCACCAGTAGTAACCAAAGTTTGGTGGTAGTTGTTTTTTGAATTTGATTTGATTGACTAGTAGCAACACCGGGTGGACACATATTTATTAACTCCGTATTTTAGAATTTTATATTTTAAGCCGTAAATAGATACATATTATATATGTAATCTTTTGAGTTTATGCTGACAACCAAGTTATACAAAAAGGTAACAATTCTCCAATGACAGAAGATAATCATGATCAAGTTACTAATTCATCAAGAAGCAAAAAGCTTCCTATCAGTATATTTTTATTAGTGTCCGTAATTTTTCCTTTTCTTAATTTAAGATATAATCCACCGACAATCCCAATTTTAGGTTTCCATGGCATTTTCAATGCTAAAAGTGTTAATACTAAAAGTAATCGTCGTCAATCTCAAGAATTAGGTATGGATTATAAAGAACAGGAAATATAACAATGATTAGAGTATTTGGTCAGTCAAGATTATTGGTTTTTAACTAATCAAGATTTGTATGACTTTTTTCTCACTAAGTCCAAAGCAATCCCCTATGAATATCGGAATGAATCGGCAATTATGTTGACAGTTGATAATGGCTATAAGACAGTATACACGAATTTGTTGCCGATGCTCTCTAAGTTAGAAAAGAAATATGGAAATAAAATTAAACTAGTTTTATTTATCAGTCCTGGGACATTAGCTAATGACAATGGTATACCTACAACTCATTTGAGATGTCAAGAATTGCGGTATGGTTGGGAAAAAGAGTCTTTTGACATTCAATTTCATGGTGATAACCATAAAAATTTAACGGAAATTTCTCAACAACAGATAGTTAGTGAACTATTACTTGCTAGAATTCAATTAAGAAAATCTCTAGATGATTTAGATCCTGAACAGAAAGTAGCTTCTAATGTAGCTTATCCCTATGCTACTACTAATAAATAAGTTGAAAAATATGTATCCAAGTATTATTTATCTGGCTATCTATATAATAACAGCTTACTCAATTTTACTTATTAAAAAGATGATTATAAAATTCCCAGATTAATGGTGAATTAAACAAAGTCTAGTCGGGAATTTGTAGGAATGATTCAAAATTTTTCACCTGATACTCAAGAAAGTTTGAAAAAGAGTATTTGTAAATAATGAATTCGGGAAAATAAACATGGATATAATATGAATTTTTTCTTATATGTGGTGAATTTTGACTAAATTTTGTTATGTTATTATTACTTATCTACCAAAGTCAGCTACTCAGTGTATGCCAGGTTTAATTTAGAATTCCAGGAGAAGCATCAATGCCAAGTATTTTAAGAATCAAGGATAATGTTGGTACTACTGCTTTTTAAGCAAAGCACAAAACAATTTAATGAACTGAAAAAAACTGATCCTACATACATAGTACATTCAGGTCAGACCTATTTTGCCACAGTTGTTGACATGGGTGCTAGTGATCCAAAAAGTGCTAATTATTATGGTAGTGATCATTGCAAAGTTACATTTAAGGACAAGTTGAAACCTCAAGAGGGAGGTGAATATATTCAAACTTGGTTTGTGTTTAAGGGTGATGTAGAAGAATATAGACTTGTCCCTTGATTGGTAAGAATTCAGGAGTCAGGAGTCAGAATGTTTGAGAAATTGGTTAATTATCAAATAGGTATTTTTAGCGTTAGCCTGAAAAAGCTGACTGCTGTTCGCGTAGCTTGCCGTTAGGCATTAGCTGAATGCTTAGTCTGATGGGATGTTGAAAATTTAACTTCTATCATTATAGCGAGCAAGATGCGCGCACTACCTATGAATACTTCAATTAGAGATTTCCCAGATATCCTCTTATCGCTATCATTATAGCGAGCAAGATGCGCGCACTACCTATGAATACTTCAATTAGAGATTTCCCAGATATCCTCTTATCACTATCTATCCCAAAAATTATCGGGTATTGTGCGAATATTGGGAGAAAATTTCACTTTAGGTTGCTTTTGTAAAGTATTCACGGGAGTAAAAGTTTTGGGCGATTGCTATTATCTAAAAACTGGGTATACCCTTGGAACAGAATTTCTTTGCCCGCATGACCAAAAGTTAAGAATCTATTAGCAAAATTCTGATTATAATTTACAGAAGAATAACTATGATTGGTGTCTTGGAAATTCACACGATAAGTTACTAATGGGACAGTTCCCCAATCACAATCTTGTGGATGACATTGACCAAATACCTGAATATTTAGTTCGTCACCAGCAGAGGTAATTACTAAGCGAGTAACACGACGAGTATTGCTATCTTTATTTACCCAAGTACCAATAGAGTCAGCAGGTGCAGCTATAGCAGGACTAACTAAGATTGTAGCTAAAGCTAAACTGGAAATAGCAAGAATTAAAGACTGTTTCAACATTTAATTTACTCTCTTTTTTTCGATGTTGTGAATTAGTAGATTAAAATCCTTCTGGATTATTACAGCAGGAGTCAGGAGTAAAACTTTCTTGCTGTCTAGGTTTCAATTTAGATTCTGTACCCTGTACCTCATTGATCTGCAATCTGCTGTATTTATCAGGACTTATGCAAGTATCACACTCAATGTTTCTCGTAAGGTGCGTCAGATGTCAAAAATCTGTTGATACTAACCCTGGTAGGTATGAAGCACCCTACTAATATGCCAGTTGCGTCAGTCTTATTTATTAACGCCATTTTTCACTCCATGCACCTGTAACATCAAACCCACCAGTTACTGGAGTTAATTTCAAATAACCATAACCAAAAGTGTTGCAAGTTGTACCCAACCCAGCAGCACAAATATCACCTGCACCGTAACCATTTGTGGAACAAATTCCAATGTGGGAATAAGTTGTTCCTCCCCAGTTACCATTACCAAACGAAGTTGTATTTTTTGGTCCGATAGGAAGAACATAACGCAATCCTTCACCTTGAAGATTTCCGTTCAGGTCAGAAATTTTATATTCATCTAAATAGTCACCGCAAGTTGTTGGTCTGGCTAAGGCTTTGTAATTGGTAGATTGGACTAATTGTCATTCTTCACTCCATGCACCATTAACATGAATTGTTGATGTATTTAAGATTTTAATTTGGATATTTTTGGGAAAATCATTGTTGATATCTTCGCCATTACCATGAATATCGGAAGCAAAACCAATCAGGTTAGAACCTCTATAAATTGCTTGTCCGAAATGGCAATATTTTGCACCGCCCCAATTACCTTCACCATACCATGGTATTCTAGGAATGGTAGTTCCTGATTTTTCTTCACTCAATTTAACGCAGCGAATACCAAAGCCTTGACGGTTATCTAATGGTTTGACAATGTAGGTACGAAGACGAGGCGCACAGGTAAAATTGGATTTTTGAACTATTGGAAAGTTTTGCAATGTTGGTACTTGGGCTAAGGCGCTAGTTGTAGCGGTTAGGGCGGTTATTGTACCAATTACTAACGATTTCATGGTTGGGCGAAACGTGCTGATCTTTCCTTGTAGTAAAGTTTTTTTATAAAAGCCTTATCAACGCCTTCTATGGTTATATAGGTAGACTATTTATTTTTTATGCAATCTCGAAAGAACAACATTGAAATTTTTTCAACTTTTGTACAATTTGCAGGCGATCACTTCGGCAGCTGGGCGGTAGAATCTAAACTAAGGCGCAGTATGCAAACTTGTTTCAACCGCATACCCCAAGTAACTTCTGAGTCTGAATATTTCTGGTCGTTGTATTGGTATAAATTATGGCAGATTACGTAAACTTAATCTTTAGCTAGGGAACATCTCACCGCTTATTTGCAGGAAAGGTGTTATTGAGTATCGCAAAAGACGGTTGCTAGTTTCGCCAGTACACAGTATCAACTATCATACTGCTTATAAGTCGCTATTTCCCAAGTTGAAAAAATTCTCAAAGGGTTTAACCCAAATCACAGTAACCTCAAAAATTACGCCACGACGATTTTTAGTAAATAGACCTGTCAGGAAAATTAACTTGGTTTCAAAAAAATGGTAGAAGGGAATTTTTACCGTCTACCAAAAGGAAAAATCCACTTAATTATATTCAAGAATATCCACATCGT
>CAKZGI010000125.1 GCA_936914905.1 uncultured Trichormus sp.
TGGTTCGTGGTTGCTAATCCACACTTGTTTATCCTTATATTCTCCTAAAACTTGTCTATCTTCCAATAGTGGATGTTCCGTATTATTCTAGCTTCAGTAGCAGAAATACCGACTGGTAAAAGTTCAATTCCCGTGGTTATCCATCCTAATTTACTAGAAGTAAATAGTTATGTCCCACTTCCTGAAAATGGATCTATTAGTATACCTCAGTATACCTCGATTGGGCTTTAATGTTTGCAAAATGTAGGTAATTAGACGTTCTGAAAATCCTTTTATATATTTGAACCAAGAAGAAAAAGGAGTGTGTTTATTTCCTTAATAACTAACCAAATTTCTATCTAAAGCCGGATTATGTGTGATCTTAGATTTTAATCTTTCATAAAGAATTTCCCTGGCACTAAAAGAAGATAATATAGGCATAAGTGTAGTAAATACTCAATAAATTAGATGAATTTCAAACTATATTAACCAATAATTTTCTATAACTTCCTAATCCCCATTTCTAAACCCTCACACACGCCAGTCAGAAAATCTAAATCCGAACTAGCAATAGTATCACTTGGTTTGTGATAATTTGGATTTCGTAAAAATGCAGTATCTGTCACCATCATTCCTGGATAACCCTGATCCCAAAAAGGTGCATGATCACTAAGTCGAGTTTGGGAAACCAGTAACCCCTGATTGGGCGCTGGTAGCCATTGACTAGGTACACCCACTTCGCGCTTCCACTTAAACTAATTAAATCGCCCAAAGTCCGCCGATCACGAATTAAACCAATAAAACCTCCAGTTTTGGGGTCAAACTTATCTAAAACGCTGGGTATCGTTGGTAACGAGGAGTAAAGTCCCAATAGCCTACCATTTCCAATGGTATCATCAAGCGTAGAGGTTGTCCTTGTTTACGTAATAAATCAGCATAATCAGCACTACCTAATAAGCCGTATTATTTCATATCAAAAGCAACAAGTCGCAAAGGATATCTAGCTGGTATTTGGGCAAAACTGCGAGCAAATTGTAACAACACAGCCACAGCAGTAGCATTATCATCAGCAGCTAGTGTATCAGATACACCATCATAATGAGCACCTATTAAAATGGGTGGTAACTTTGTTTCTTGCCTTTGTGTTTGGGCTGGTAAATTTAAAATCAGGTTGTTACAGGTTTTGCCCCTGACTTGAAAGGTGTGGATTTCCACACTTCCGCATAGTGCAAATTGTTGGCGAATGTATTCTTCAACAAAGAAATGTCCCGTACTCGCCATATAGGGATCGCGTTCCTGTGCTGTCTCTTGGAGATGATTTTATAATCGTTGTTTTAAAGTCAAATTGGTGATTGGTGATTGGTGATTGGTGATTGGGAAAATTACTGTCTCTTTTCCCCACACCCCAGACCCTACAGCCTCTTCTTCTTTTCCTCTCTTCAAATGCTATCCTAGTTTGGCAAGTAGCACCTTAAGCTAAAATTTCTCTAATTATCTAAATTATTTAATGTAATGATGATAATTATACCATTGGCATTGGGTAATTTTTATCATTTAGCAGGAAGCTAGAGGTAGTACCATCCAATCATAATAGATGTACAGGACACGCTTAGGAGACAAGTAACGCATGGGCAAGGTAGTCGGCATCGACTTGGGTACAACCAACTCAGTAGTCGCCGTAATGGAGGGTGGCAAGCCGGTGGTGATTGCCAATGCTGAAGGTATGCGAACGACTCCCTCTGTTGTTGGCTTCAGCAAAGAAGGTGAAAGGGTGGTTGGACAAATGGCACGACGGCAAACTGTTCTTAATCCCCAAAATACCTTTTTTGCAGTTAAACGCTTCATTGGGCGGAAATATCGTGAACTTAACCCAGATTCGAAGCGTGTACCCTATACCATCCGCAAAGATGAAATGGGCAGTATTAAAGTTGCCTGTCCCCGCTTAAATAAGGAATTTGCCCCAGAAGAAATTTCAGCTATGGTGCTGAAGAAATTGGCAGATGATGCTGGTCGCTATTTGGGAGAAACTGTCACTGGCGCTGTAATTACCGTTCCAGCTTATTTTAATGATTCCCAACGGCAGGCTACCCGCGATGCTGGAAGAATTGCTGGTTTAGATGTTTTGCGAATTCTCAATGAACCGACTGCGGCTTCTTTGGCTTACGGATTAGATAGGGGTGACACGGAAACTATCTTAGTTTTTGATCTGGGTGGTGGAACTTTTGATGTGTCCATTTTGGAAGTAGGTGACGGCATATTTGAGGTTAAAGCCACTAGTGGAGATACGCAATTAGGTGGTAATGATTTTGATAGAAAGATAGTTGATTGGTTGGCAGGACAATTTTTAGAAGCAGAAGGTGTAGATTTAAGAAGCGATCGCCAAGCTTTACAAAGGTTAATGGAAGCCGCAGAAAAAGCCAAAATTGAACTTTCTGCTGTCAGTGTCACCGACATTAACCTACCCTTCATCACTGCCACAGAGGACGGACCCAAACATTTAGAAACACGCCTGACGCGATCGCAATTTGAAGGATTATGTGGTGACTTAATCAGCAGAGTGCGAACACCAGTCAAAAGGGCGCTAAAAGATGCCGGACTTTCCCCAGTAGATATTGAAGAAGTTGTACTAGTAGGCGGTTCCACCAGGATACCAATGGTAAAACAGCTAGTGCGGGACTTGATAGGCATGGAACCCAACGAAAACGTCAACCCTGATGAAGTTGTGGCTGTAGGTGCAGCGATTCAAGCAGGTATTTTAGCAGGCGAACTCAAAGATGTATTGCTGTTAGATGTCACACCCCTATCTTTAGGACTGGAAACCATTGGTGGCGTGATGAAAAAACTCATTCCCCGTAACACCACAATACCAGTACGACGCTCCGACATTTTTTCCACCTCTGAAAATAACCAAAACAGCGTAGAAATCCACGTTGTCCAAGGTGAGAGAGAAATGGCAGCAAATAATAAGTCTTTGGGAAGATTTAAGCTGTATGGCATCCCACCAGCACCACGAGGCATCCCCCAGGTTCAAATATCCTTTGATATTGATGCCAACGGCATTTTACAGGTAACGGCTTTAGATCGTACCACTGGAAGAGAACAGAGTATCACAATTCAAGGCGCTTCTACCTTAAGTGAATCAGAAGTAAATCGCATGATTCAAGATGCTCAAAAATATGCTGATGTTGACCGGGAAAGGAAAGAACGGGTAGAAAAACGCACTCGTTCCGAGGCATTGATTTTACAAGCAGAACGGCAATTGAGGGAAGTAGCCTTGGAAATGGGGATGCAGTTTGCCCGTAACCGTCGTCAACGCATTGACAATATTTGCCGGGAACTGCGTGAAAGTTTAAAAGATAATGATGATCGCGGTATTGACCAAGCTTACTCTGACCTGCAAGATGCTCTGTATGAGCTAAATCGGGAAGTGCGAGAGTATTATGCTGAAGATGAAGATGAAGACCTATTTGGTGCGATCCGTGACATCTTCACTGGTGATAAAGAACGGGAACGGGATTATTCCAGAGAAAACTATCGGGAACGCGATTCTAATAACAGAGACTATGGTAGAGACAATCGTTCTCCCTCCTATGATACTCCTCCACCACGCCGCAGCCGTCCCACCTACCAGGATAATTGGGATGAAGACGATGATTGGGTGTAAAGGAATTTGAGATTTTGGATTTTAGATTCAGGAGGCAGGAGGCAGGAGGTAGAAGAAAATTAGGTGACAGGTGACACTAATCATTAAAAATTAAAAAACTCTTGCCTTTCGGGTTCTCCAGTCGGACCATGCGGGAAGGCGAAACGCCTACATAGGGGAAACCACGCCACTTGCTTTATGGCGGGAAACCCCTCCATCACAGTGGCTCCCCAAGACCGCGTTGGTTCACCTCTTACCTTTTGCCTTCCTCCACTGATAACAGATAATTGATAATTGATATTGATAATTGATTATGCAAAATTTGCAAAATTTCCGCGATTATTACGAGATCTTGGGAGTAAATAAAGAAGCCTCTAGCGAAGAAATTAAAAAGGTTTATCGCAGGTTAGCAAGGCAATATCACCCTGATCTTAATCCAGGTAACAAAGAAGCAGAAGAAAAATTTAAGACTATTGGGGAGGCTTATGAAATTCTTTCCGATCCCAGTCGGCGATCGCAATACGACCAGTTTAGCCGCTACTGGAAACAAAAAGGCTTTGCTGGTGGTAAACAGACACCAAAACCCAAAGGTTGGGGAGATAATCGCTCTAACAACGGTCGCAGTAATCAAGAAGTAGATCCTAGCGAGTTTCCTGATTTTGAAAGTTTTATTAATCAGGTCATTGGTGTTAGGAGTCGCAAAGATAGCAGAACTACAGCAGATAATACAACCACTACAGACCCATTTCGGACTCCCAGAACCAAAGTCTCATATACAGTTAACACGCCACCCCGCACCACCCGCAGGGATATAGAAGCTAGATTAACTTTACCACTAGAAAAAGCTTATCAAGGTGGTAATGAAAGGATACGCTTAGAAGATGGGCGATCACTCGAAGTAACTATGCCCCCAGCAATTGTGACAGGTCAAACCATCCGCTTGCGAAATCAAGGTATTGGTGGAGGCGATTTATACTTAAAAATTACCGTTCAACCCCATCCGTTATTTAAACTAGAAGGTTCTAACATCTTCTGTCAAGTTCCTGTAACTCCCAGTGAAGCAGTCTTAGGAGGACAAGTCGAAGCACCAACACTCGACGGTCCCGTAAAAATGACCATTCCTCCTGCTGTGCGGTCTGGACAAAGATTTCGTTTAGCTAACAAAGGCTACCCAGGTGAAAACGGAAAACGCGGTGATCAATTAGTAGAAGTTCAGATAGTTACACCCAAAAATATTACAGATGAAGAAAGACAGCTTTATGAAAAATTGAGGGAAGTTGAAACCTTTAAACCCCGTACGGATTTAATTTAGTTGTCAGGTTTTACAATATATAAATATGCCTCACGCAAAGACGCAAAGCTAAGAGGTTTACAAAATTGCAAGGTATCATGATGAAGGCAACTATCATCATTACTATGACCTTATTCTTTTAGTGGGAAGAGAGTAGGCGATAGTGAAGCGATCCGTAGGAATCGCCTGATTTTAGTTTCTTAGGATAGTGGATTAAATAACCTGTAACTCTGGTTAAGGGGTGTAATTCCATT
>CAKZGI010000126.1 GCA_936914905.1 uncultured Trichormus sp.
GTAAGCCAACTATTAGTAAGTGTACCACAATGGCTACAACAACAATTAGAATGCGTATACAACATCTTCATAGAACTATCAATTGTTGATACTTGCTCATCCACACCATATGAAAAGTTTGGAGGCTTTTCTACGTCAGTTATTCTAGCTAGAGGATGTATATCATGTTACATGATTGGTGGGATGCATTCAGATTGGAATATAGGTTTACTCATCAAAATTTAAATAGTAAACACCCAAATAATGAATCTTAAATATAGAGATGTGACGGTACGAGTGATGTTCAACAAAGTATATTTGAAGGGCACAAATTAATTTGTGTAATAATGGTCGTTCCTTGTGATACCATGTTGGCATACACGTCGTTCCTTGAGTTCTAGAATGTGCAAGGCTATGGTCACTTGTGAAAAGGTTACAAAGCAAATAGGCTAAAACTAAAAAAGAAATAGAGAAAATAGGGCAAAGATAGCGAATCAAGAAAATAGGGCAAAGGAAATAAATAGGCCAATAATAATATTAAGGAAAATTGAATACTTTATTATAACTTTTTAAAATAATAGTCTTTTTTTAAAAATAAACGATCTAACCTTGTATTATAGTTCTGAAGAGGTGCCCTTACGGCTACAAAAGTTTACTTACATGTGGATGTGATCTACCATTAATCGGTAAAGGTGTACAAGAGAGATTACATGCGTTCAAAACTAATCATTACTTGGTCCTAGTACAAGGTAGCCATAAGATATAAGGCCAAGTATATCTTTATGTCTATTCCGATGTATTATGTCTACAATTATGTAATAGGAGGAGGGTAGAGCCATATCGGTGGTGAGAAGAGCCATTTTGGACGTCTTGTGGAGCGTGTATACATTCCCATATGATCCCAGAGCTTGTAGAAAGCATGTCGTTCCTTATTAGCTTTATCAGATTCACCTTGAATGGAGTCAAATTGCCCTTTGAGAGTGTGGAGTAGATCACACCAAATTGCTTTGATTGTTTCTACAGGGGGTTCTAAGAAGTTGTCAAAACATGCAGTGCATCTCCTTCTCCAAATGTGCCATAGAGTGCAAGCATTGATTAGATTCCATCTTTCATCATACCTAATCTCCATTGTGTCATAGTGGGAGGAGACGGTGCTCCTCCGCGGTTGGGGGCCATCAAGCCTATATCCAATTCGAGTGAGATCAATGTCATAGGTTGAGGGTGGTCCGCCCAAGATAGACCATACTGAGCAGCCCCACGTAAGTTGGATCTGTGGGAAGATCTTAGTAATGAGGCGTAGGATTCTCCCCCATATTTGGTGAGCAGCATCACAAGACCAAAGAGCATGTGCCTGTGTTTCCTGCTCATTGTGGCAAATGTTGCAGGTGGAAGGATGTCCCATAACCTCGCACCAAGCCCCCACTGGAACAGAATTGTGTGTAATCAACCATTGGAAGGTAATGAATTTCCGCGGGTGTTTCATATGCCACAAACGAGCCCAAAACCGTCTTATAAATGGAGCCGGGATATGTTGTATGGTCCATCTTTTGGTGGTTGTAACAGGGCGATCCTCAAGTTGTTGCAGAATTTGTCGACCTAATTTTGCTGAGAATTGAAGGAAGGGGATGAAACTGTTGTGTGTTTTGTGGGGCTCATTCTAGGCGAGTTCCCCAAGATCCCAACTCGCTCTCTGCAAAGGGGTATTTTCGTGGATCCAGATTGAGGTGAGCGGATCGAGTGTGCTCAAGTCTGGATCTACTGACCATGTCTTTTTATGCAGCGAGATTGCCCTAACTTTACAACGACTGCAGAATGACCAATATGGCGGTTCTTCTTTGATCAACATCAGACATCCCTGCGTACCCTATCTCATAGTGGCTGACAAATATTGGGGGTTTGCATCCACTTGCACCTATAAGGATCCGGTTATGGGTGAAGATTCCTTCCCATAGTGTTCAGGTGTTTGGATGTCCGTTTTCCAAGATCCTTGTACCAAATCTACCTCTATTTGTTTGCTGTCCCGAATGTGACGGATAGCTTGGTTTTCTCAGCATCGGGTTGTTGAAGGTATTCTAACCATTTTAAACGGTTATGTGTAGGACTTGCATCTAGAGAACCCCAGCTCATATTTGGTGCGCATTCCAAACATATGGCCTCTTCCACAAGTGAAATTGGGATTCCACATTAGAGGTTGTCTGAGCCATGCATCATCACTGGCTGGAGGGAGGACCTTCAAGTTGGTTGTTATGCTGGACCATGTCGAGAGGATTGTGCGTGTAAGTTTATTCGCACAAATGTTTGCATTTTTCTTATGCACAGTAGGGATAAACAGCCACTTGATAGAGTTTGCCCATGGTCCTCCGGTCTTCGGTGCTAGTCGATATAGCTCAGCAAGCATGTATTGTTTCCATGGTCCTGCATTTGGGAGGAGACTCCTGATAACAAATTTGCATAACAGAGATCGACTTTGCTGCCATGGGTCAATCAACCCTAGTCCCCCTGCTGATGTAGGTTTGACAATTGTAGTCCATGCCACTTTAGCTCTGCATTCGCATTCGTGTTTTCCAGACCAGATGAAGTTCCTTACCAATCTTAGGATCTGTCCATAAAATGATTTAGAAAAGATACAACAAGAGGCTACATACCAGATTGATGCCATGATGATGTGGTTTGTTACAATCACTCGACCAGCCAAGGATAGGTTGGCCGTGGACCATTGTAGCAATTTCTTTCGTAGCATAGCAAGCAGGGGGGCAGCTTGCGCAGCCGGAGATAAGTTCAGTCCAATTTGGCATCCCAAATATCGTATAGCAGTCCCTTTGGGGATCCATTGGAAGCCATCTTGTGGGGTCCATGAGGGAGTAGGTTTATCCGAAACCCAGAATGCACATGATTTGTTCCAGTTGACACGTGCTCCAGATGCAATGCAAAACTGTTCAAGAGCCTTTTGTAATTTTCTGAGATTGTCCAAATCTCCATGTAGATATAGAGTGGTATCATCTGCAAATTCATAGTCAATTAGAGTTTCATGAGAGACCGGAAGTTGAATACCTCGTAGCCCTAGTACCAAGTTGTTCAAAAAGTTGTGCATAGCTTCCGCAAATATCAGAAAGTGGTAAGGGGCAAGAGGACAGCAGTCCTAAGGACAGCCTTGTCGGACTGATCCAGTGAGTTGAATTCTTTCACCGGTTCCTCCTGCTACTAGTACTTTGCTGTGGGTATTGAGGTATAGAGCGAAAACATCTTTGATCTATTTTTCATCAAAACAAAGTTTAGACACAGTGGCATGTAGGGAAGCCCAGTCTACACAGTCATATGACTTCACAAAGTCTAACATCAATACCACCAAGTCCTCTATTTTGGTCTCGACGTGAATTGTAGCATTCAAGAATCTGAAAACATTGTAAAAGATACAACGTTCTGGTACAAATCCTGTCTGTGAACTATGGATTATCCTTGGTATGACTTGTGCCATTCGGTTATTAAGGGTTTTGGCATATATTTTGTAGATTGTGTTTAGGACTGAAATGGGTCGCCACTTTCGCCACTTATGTATGTGTATTGATCTTCCTTCTCCTTTGGGAATTAAGAAAATGAGGCCTTCATTCATAGATTCTGGCATAATTCCACTGTCAAATCTGCATTCAAAACCTGAGCATATAGTCGAAGCTAGTGTTTCCCAATGCATAAGAAAAAATTCAGGGGTTAAGGCATCTTCCCCAGGACATGAATGTCTAGGTAAAGCTTGTAGCGCAGCTAAAATTTCTTCAATCGTAAATGGGGCATTCAATGTTTATTGCATGTCCGGAGATATCATTGAGGGTGTGAAAGACAAGATGTGTTGACGGAGTTGGCTGTCGAATTCCGTATTTTCTGTGGTAAGTAGCTGTTTGAAGTAATCAGTTGTTGTGAGCGAACCATTCGCAAGAGCGAGCTCAGAGATTCCTCCTTGAAGGCGAAGGGGGCAGGTGATTTTGAAAAATTCTGATGTTGCTCTGTCTCCCTTTTGAGTCCAGCGTGAGCTTGATGTGTGATACTGAAATTGATATCTTGCATTTGTATTATGTTGGATTTTTTGTCCGACTTCTTCGATTTGGGTAGACAAAAGCTCAGTAGGTTGTCTTTCCCATAATCGTTGAAGTGAGCCAAGACTTTTCTGTAATATTTTGCTTTTTGTCCTTTTCCCTTGTAGTTTAGCGCGACTTGTTTCCAAGAAGAATAAGTGTAATTGGGTGACTCCTTGGGCCACACAATCTACATGATTTTTTGTGGTGCTTTGACAACTGTCCCAAATTTGTCGTACGGGCTGCTACAAATCCTGTTTTAATAGTATGGTCTAGATTGGGATTTTGAGAAAATGATTACCTAGAGCTCGACGTTCTCCAATGTTGAGGAGAACAGGGCGATGATCGGAGCAAGAGGTTCCTAGAATAATCATTGTTGAACCTCCCATTTTTTGTAGGAGATCTGTGGTATATATTCTGTCAATCCTAGGTGTATTAGCTTTTGAGTGTTGTTCTGCTGCCCTTGAGTAGCTTAAGGTGTTGTTTATTGTGTTGTAGAATGGGGAGTTCCAACTGTCTGAGATCCTCAGTCTCATGACAAGAGTATCCCATGCTGCAAGCTCTTGACCATGAATGAGGTGTCCTCTGCCTCCGAATCTATCATTGGGTTGTTTGACCATGTTGAAGTTGCCTCCAACACACCAGTGGGAGATTTCTGAGGGTAGTTATTCAGCCAAGTGTATCCACAGGGCTGTTCGATCCGATGATTGATTGGGAGCGTAAATATTTAGCAGCCCCCATGTCAGGTTCTCTTTTTCCAATATCATATATTGTGCCCATCCTGATACAATCACCTCTTTGCGAATTATGAATGGAGCACATGATCCTTTGTAAGATCCGCCTTGGTTCAATGACACCCCATATCCTAGAGACCAAAATATGATCCAATCCCCAAGTAATAATGATCCATAGTTCAAAGTTTGATCTTCCGTGAGTCGATGTTCCTGCAAAAATATAAAATCTAGAGTACCATTCGTAAGACATGCGTTTGGTTCTTGCCCGATTCACCCTCCTTTCATTTCTAGGCTAGGCCACCCAGACTTCTAACGTTCCATGACAGAATCCTCATTTAAATGAGTGGAATACTTGTGCCTGCTTGGCCAGCTTCCTCAACTTAAGATTAGGTTCGGATTGTGGGGA
>CAKZGI010000127.1 GCA_936914905.1 uncultured Trichormus sp.
TATACAAGTGTTTGAGCCTTGCATGCTACAAGAGAGAAACCCCATAATAGCTAGGGAAGCTCTTGGAGCTTCTAGAAGCTTCTAGAGATCTCTAGAGTATATGAAAATATATGAATAGAAGACAATATATGAATAGAAGTCAGAATAATATTCGATATATGTGTTGTAATGCATTGGCTAAGAGTCTTGGCTATGACATGAAAGGTTGGAGGTTCGAGTCTTGCCAACTTCCTTATTTGTGACATTATCCTCCCTCTAAGACCCACCTCCTCTCGATTGTTGTTTGGGCTTGTGGGGATATCGGTGATGAAACTCTTGGATTGACTCCACGGCATTTGTTAAATTGCGGGCGGGCTCCCAAGTGGCTTCTGAAAGAGGGTACCCCTTCCAGAGCACAAGGTATTGCAATTGTCGTCGTCGGATACGAGAGTCGAGAATCTGGTCAACTTCATACTCTTCGCCTGTTGACAACTCGATAGGTGGTGGAGGAGAAGGATAGCGTCCAGGAATTTGAGAGCTGTGGTGAGGTTCGAGGAGGGACACATGGAAAACATTATGGATTTTGAAATGGGAGGGGAGTTCTAGGCGATAAACTACTGGATTAATTTTGGCGATAATGCGAAAAGGACCCAACTTTTTGTAGTCGAGCTTGGCACAAGGGCGAGTGGTGGGGATATGTCGACGTAGGAGCCAAACAAAGTCACCAACTTCAAAGGTCGGAGAGGCGGATCGATGAAGATCGGCTTGCTCCTTGTGGCGTTCACTAGCAAGGTGGAGCTCAAAAGTCAGGTCGCTATGGATATCCGCCAGTGTGCGAGCTCGCTCTTCTGCCGAGGGGCTAACGGAGTCGGACAAGATAGAAATGCTAAAACGTGGGTGTAAGCCATAGTTGGCAAAGAACGGGGTAACCCCTGTCGACCCATGTAAAGAATTGTTGTACGCGAACTCGGCCATTGGCAACAAGTGAACCCAATCCTCTTGCTGGTAGCTAAGAGAACATCGAAGGTATTGTTCTAGAATTTGGTTGACCCGCTCAGTTTGTCCATTAGTCTGAGGATGATGTGCCGAAGACAAATTCAAGGAAGTACCGAATGTTTGAAGAAGTTGCCGCCAAAAATTGGAGACAAATTGAGGCCCGCGATCAGAAGTGATATCGTCTGGTAATCCGTGTAGCCGAACAACTTCTTTCAGAAACAATGTTGCTGTCTCGTCTCCTGAAATAGTTTTGGCACAAGGGGCGAAGTGAGCCATTTTGGTGAAACGGTCAACCATAACTAGGACCGAGTCATAAGCACCAACCCGTGGAAGATCGGTGATAAAATCCATGGAGATGGATGCCCAAGGTCGACGTGGAATGGGAAGTGGCTGGAGTAGACCATATGGGCGATGATGTACTGCTTTGGAGCGAGCACAGGTGTCACATGTTTTGATAAACTCCTTTACAAATTTCCATGGTTGTGGCCACCAATATCCACGAGAGATGAGCTCTAAGGTTTTTCCAACCCCAAAATGACCTGCAAGAGGGTCGTCATGACATTCTTGTAGCACCCGAGTACGACATGAACCTTCGGGTACATACAAGAGGTGATCTCGGAACAATAATCCATCGTGAACTGAGAAATGATTAAGATCAGACCTTGATAGTGTTGGAGATGGGTGGTCTAAACTTGCCTTGATGTCCTGCGCAAATGCATCTTCTGCAGTTGCTGCGGCAATTTCTTTGAGCAAGGAGTCGTCTCGTAGTAGATAGGTAGCAAAATTTTGGAGTTGATCCGGCCGCAGTAGACATTGTGATTGTTGTACATATGCATCATCCACAGGAGTAAGTTCGAACTCTGATCGTCGAGAAAGGGTGTCAACCATTTTATGTTGTGCCCCAGGGCGGAATATTATCTCGAAGTCATAATCAGCTAAGAAGGCCGACCACCGAGCTTGCCTGCGATTCAAAGTGCGGGTGGTGGAGAAGTATAGGAGGTTCTTATGATCTGTCACCACTTTGATACGATGTTGTGCCCCTGCCAAATAGGGCCTCCATTCTTCAAAAGCCGCAATAATGGCCCCAAGTTCCTTGTCATAGATTGGATAATTGATCTCAGGGGTGGTAAACTTACGAGAGTAGTAGGCCACTGGGTGGAGTATGCCCTCAGTATCCGGCTGGGATAATATAGCCCCAATAGCAAAGTCAGAGGCATCCGTTTCCACTTGGAAAGGCTTGGTTGGGTCAGGATGAAGGAGTACCGGAGCACTGGTAAATGCTTCCTTTAACGTCTCGAAGGCATGTTGGGTAGCCGTCGTCCATTGAAAAGACGTATCCTTTCGGGTTAGTGCAACCAAGGGTGCCGCGATGGTCGAAAACCCCTTGATAAACCTTCGGTAAAAGTTCGCGAACCCAAGGAATGACTGCACCTCTTTCATGCGTGTTGGAGTGGCCCATTCTTGCACTGTTCGGACCTTCTTTGTATCCATCATGATCCCGTTTGGAGAGATCACATATCCGAGGAACTCCACCGAGCTACGGTCAAATTCACATTTCTCGCTCTTAGCATATAGCCCGTGCTCCCGGAGTTTGGCGAGAACTAACCGGACCTGTTGAGTATGTTTCTCCATGCTTGAAGAAAAGACTAGGATGTCGTCAAGATAGATGACGACAAAATGATCGAGATATTCTCGGAATATGTCATTCATCATGTGTTGGAAGACTGCTGGAGCATTGGTAAGACCGAATGGCATTACCTTGTATTCAAAATGGCCGTATCGAGTTCGAAATGCCGTTTTCCATTCATCCCCCGGCTTGATGCGTACTAGGTTGTATGCTCCCCTTAGGTCAATCTTGGAGAAGACCTTTGCAGTTCGGAGGCGATCCAAGAGTTCAGGGATTAATGGTAAAGGATAGCGGTTGCGGATCGTGATTCTGTTGAGGCCTCGGTAATCAACACATAGCCGTAACGAGCCATCCTTTTTTTTGACAAACAGAATGGGAGCTCCTGCAGGTGACTTGGAGGGCTGGATGAAACCCTTTTGAAGGTTATCATCAAGATATGTGCGGAGCGCTACGAGCTCCGGCTCTGACAACCCATAGATAGGGCCAAATGGTGGATTGGTGCCCTCTTGTAGATCAATTGGGCAGTCATAATGTCGATGTTCAGGTAATTGATCAGCATTCTTCTTTTCAAATACATCAGAAAAGTCACTATACTTCGTGGGCAAGGAATCAGAAACTAGGTTGAGGAAGGCTTGAGCATTGGGGACTGAGGTTTGGGAATTTGAGGAGAGATCGGATATGGCAACAATGGAGGAGTGAGCAATCAAAGAAGGATCGGTTTTTATGGAGGGGGAGGACTGGATTGCCGAATCGGAATCAGTCCTCTTAGGAATAAAAGGATTGGGAGTTTCTGCAGTGGGAAACGTGGAGTGGGTTTGTGGATTGAAGGTAATGGAGAGATTGCACCAATCTACTATTGGATTATGCATTTGAAGCCATGATAACCCTAGAATGATTGAGTGACGAGGGGATGTAATGAGATAAAATGTTAACGACTCCCGATGTTCTCCTATTTGAAGGACCAACGGGGCCGTTTCTTGAGTAACCGCACCGGAGGAGAGCAACCGACCATCGATGGCTTCCACCGGAATTGGTTTCAACAAGGGGACAAGTGGAATTTTGTGGTTATAGGCAAAAGCGGCATCCATAAAACATGTCGATGCTCCAGAATCAACTAATGCTAGTGTCCGAAATGAAACAGAATTGAAACTGATATGTACCTCTACTGAAAAATCATGGGTTGGCTTTGTGGAGCGAGTGGAGCGAAGAGGTGATGGTTGAGTGGAGTTGTCCAACCGCATGGCCCCTACTGCAGTCGGACATTGTCGTTTTCCGGGAGTCGAGGACCTTCAACTGTGTTGGCTGAATAGAATGGTCGTCGTGTACCCTTTATCGGGCAGTTGCGAATCAGGTGGGTTGAGGCACCACAATAAAGACATAACCCATTGACACGACGATGGTGTCGTTGAGCATCAGTAAGCGGTTGGAGACGAGTCCTGTCGATTTCCATGGGAATTGGGCTATCAGTGGTGGAGGTGGAGCTCGAACCCGAAGTTGGGGTTCGTATCAGCACTTGGGGCCGAGCCATGGGTGTGCGGCGAGGAGACCCTGAGATCGTGCGTTCTTCTTGGCGAAGTTCAAAAAGACGATTATCACAAGTAACAGCCTGTGAAATCGCTTCTGACAATGAAGTCGGTTCCGGAAAATTTAACATAAGATTCTTGATGTCGCTACGGAGGCCCCTACGGAAGTGGTCACATAGGGCTTGACCATCCCACTGTACATCACATGCCAATTGTCGAAACTCTGAAGCATAAACAGAGACTGCACGCATACCTTGATGTAATGAATATAGTCTGGTGAGGGCTGATCGACGCCGATCGGTCTCCCCGAATGTGGCCTCAAACTCTTTCAAGAAATCATCGAAGTTATCTAGCAGCGGTGACGATGTTTCGATCAAGGGCGCAAACCAAGCTTGAGCGGGGCCCGAGAGGAGAGTGCCCACCAGTCCAACACGCCGGAAGTCATCAGGATAACGTTGCGGTTGGAGGCGGATAATAAGTTTGATTTGGTTAATGAAACCTCGGAAACGAGTTCTTGTGCCATCAAACTTATCGGGTAAACTGACCTTAGGTTCTTGGGCATGAGGATTGTAAGAGGTTGATGCCAAGATCGGTGTAGCGGAAAATGTTGGCAAGGGTCCAAGTGGCCCAGGTTGCATGCTCATAGATGATAGAGGATTAGGCTCCGTAGACTCCAGGTCCATCGGTGTGCGCTCTTGGAGTCTCCGCAAGGATTCTCGAAGATTGTCGTTTTCAAGTTGTAGTTGTTGTATGGCCGCCAATACTTGGTTTAGGTTGTCGGTGGAGTCAGACATGATGAGGCCTAGAGTAGGTGAGGAAGGCGAACAATCTGTCACGGACAAGGGATGCCAATAGGGAAAGAGATGAGGAATGAGGAGCAAGAAAGACCAAGGACAAAGGATAGAGAGAGATGAGGAATGACGAGCAAGAAAGACCAAGGACAAAGGATAGAAGAAAGAGACTTGGATTCCGTAACTTGTGTTGTTCGCCTTGGTTGAGACCAAGGCGAACCTGAGTATTTATACAAGTGTTTGAGCCTTGCATGCTACAAGAGAGAAACCCCATAATAGCTAGG
>CAKZGI010000128.1 GCA_936914905.1 uncultured Trichormus sp.
CCAGTTCTCCATCTACCCTTCTAGTGTATAGATATTATTGGCACTCTTACACCTTCTTTATTTAATCCACTTCCCTTAATATCCTTTGACTGAGGCTTCTGAACTCTTAAACTCCAAAGTGGGATAAGTGCCCTAAATGTGGTGTCTTGACCCCAAAATCCCCAATCTACAACTCCAAAGTTATAAAATTTCCAGCTAGTAGTGTTAGAGTGACAGGAAATTGATCGGAATCTTTCTCTTCGAGACACTAGGCTAACACCAAGTATCCATGCTGAAGAAACTACAAAGCAAGCGAATTTATCTGATTGCTAGTGCAGGACTATGTGCCTTTTTAGTCGGGGGTATGGTATCAGCCCCACAAGCTAGAAAAACCCTCACTAAATGGTTGAATTTGAGTGAGAATAAGCCAGAGCAACTATCCGAATTCAATAAGACCAATTCAATGGTATTTAGTTTAGTCTCTCAACCTTTACCGCAAAGGGTAACAAAACTGATTGAAATTACTGAGAAAGGCAGTTCTCCAGATAGGGAACGGGCCCGTTATCTGTTGGCAAGTGATTACATTGAAACTCACCAAGGGGAAAAAGCACTAAGTTTGCTAGAAGGGCTGGAGAAAGACTACGCTGCTTTAGCAGCTTACATTTTACTTAAACAAGCCCAGGCGCAAGATGTTCTTGGTGAGAAGGGTAAGGCTTCGGATCTGCGGCAAAAGGTTCTGAAAAATTATCCCCAAGAGGCTGCGGTAGTTAAGGCTATATATTTGATTGGGCAACCAAAACTACATGATCAGGCGATCGCAAAATTTCCTTCCCATCCCCTCACCTGGGAAATTATCCGCAAACGCTTACAAGATAATCCAAATCAATCTAAATTACAATTAACATTAGCAAAATACGCTGCTGATGAGCCGGGAATTGTCGGAATTTTAGATCAGTTGGTGAAAAAGCCTCAACTCACACCAGCAGATTGGGAATTAATTGGTTCAGTATATTGGGAAAATAATCAATTTACCAAGGCGGCTACGGCTTATGCTAAAGCGCCAAAAACTGCAAAAAGCTTGTACCGCACGGCCAGGGGATTGCAGTTAGATCAAAGGCGAGATCAAGCAGTTGTTGTTTATAAACAACAGGTACAACAATTTCCGACTGCGGAAGAGACAGGAACAGCCCTATTAAGATTAGCAGAAATTGCTCCAGGTAAAGCTGTAATACCTTATCTTGACCAGATTATTAATAAGTTTCCTAAACAAGCGCCTACAGCACTGGTAAAAAAAGCCCAATTATTGGAATCTATCAAAGATAACCAGTCAGCTAATACAGCTTGGAAATTACTGTTAGGTAAGTACAGCAACTCTGAGGAAGCGGCAGAATATTGCTGGAAAACTGCCCTCAATAGATCCAAATCTAGAGATTACGTAGGTGCATGGCAATGGGCGCAACCAATTGCTATAAAAAATCCTAAAAGTATTTTGGCACCGAGAGCAAGTTTTTGGGTAGGTAAATGGGCAACTATGCTGGGGAAAAAACAGGAAGCCCACAATGCTTATAAATACGTACTTAGCCAATTTCCCCAATCTTATTATGCATGGCGTTCTGCCAGAATTCTAGGTTTGGACGTAGGTGATTTTAATAACTTACGGTTGATGAACCCGGAAATTATCCCACCGCAACGTCCTGTACCGACAGCGGGTTCACATGCTTTTAAAGAGTTATATTTGCTGGGACAGGATCGTGATGCTTGGTTTGAGTGGGAAACTGAATTTAAGAACAAAAGCCAACCCACTGTAGCCGAACAATTTACGGAAGGGTTAATGCGGTTAGCAAAAGGTGAAAATCTATCTGGTATTACAAAGATATCTAAATTGGAAGATCGGGAAACATCTGCTGAACAAGAAGAATATGCGGCCTTAAGCAAACAAATTAGTTATTGGCAAGCCCGTTATCCTTTCCCCTATTTTGAAGAGATTGTCAAATGGTCTACATCACGTCAAGTTAATCCTCTACTGGTTACAGCTTTGATACGGCAAGAGTCGATGTTTCAGTCCAAAATTAAATCTACAGTGGGTGCAACTGGTTTAATGCAGGTAATGCCCAGTACAGCGGCTTGGATAGCCCCACAAATCAATCTGGATATGAAAACCCTTGATTTGGAAAATCCCAACGATAACATCATGCTGGGTACATGGTATTTAGATCATACTCATCAGCAACATGGCAATAATTCCATGTTAGCGATCGCTAGTTACAATGCAGGACCGAGTAACGTTGCCAAATGGCTACAAACCATACCCAAAGAAGACCCAGATGAGTTTGTAGAAGAAATCCCATTTAGTGAAACCAGAAATTACGTCAGGCAAGTATTGGGTAACTACTGGAACTATCTGCGTTTGTATAACCCATCAATTTCCGCTTTAGTGGCTAAGTACTCAGCAGAACAACCGAAATTACCAATACAGTAAATCAGTTATCAGCTATCAGTTATGATCAGTTATGAAAGGGGTATAGGGGAGACGGAGAAATATTCCTTCTTCTTTCTTCCTCCTAACTTTTGATTGATGACTCCTGTTCTTAGTATGCTTTGTAAAGCAAAAGTGGAGTCACTTATTATTATCTTAATAATTTAGATGAAAACTGATCTAATGCAAGTATTTTTATTTATGTATTATTTATGATGATCCTATCATGTTCAATGACGTTAATCACTCAGGGAGCAAAATCTATGTAGCTTATTAACTGAAATGATACTCAGAACCAACCACAGGTTTCTACTGGTAATAGTGATTCCAATGAAGACAAAGAGAACATATACACTTTAGAAAATTTGCTTCAAACATTGGAAGAGGTTGGTAATTTGGAAGAGGTTGGTAATTTGGAAGAGGTTGGTAATTAGTTAACTGGTAAGTAAAGCTTAGCTACAATCCATTACTGCAGAAAGACCGATAACTTTCCACTGTTTTAGGATTATTCTGTAAGTAATCTTTTAAATCCAGCTTAATATCAGACAAGCTACGTAAAATTATCTTTTTATTACCACTACCAGCACCCAAAATTTTACCATCGGTACTAAAACTGATACTGGTCAACTCATCCTTTCAACTCATCCTTCTCACCCCTTAAAACCATCAGCAAAGTTCCATCCTAATCTCAATGTCTAATCTTATGATGGCTGTTAACAGCTAAAATATTAGCAGATGAAACTCCCGCCGGATAAACAAGTAGAAACTTTAATTATTTTTTTAACTACATGATATCTGGAAGATAACTCCTAATCAATAAGGAGTTGAGACTTATTGGCCATCTGAATATATTTTATCAAATATCTGTCCCTACACTATGCGCGTAAATCACCTGAATATTCCTACCAAACTCCAAATATAAGGATTCTGTGAAAAACACAAAACCCTTATATACCGTCATATACTTATATTTTTTCGTAAAAAAACCTTCACTGGTGACAATAACAAGTGGCTCTTTGCTCTTGGAGAGAATATTTAAAAAATTCTCTAATTTTACACAGATACCAGTACCTCTATGAGTGAAAAGACTTCCACCAATAGCAGCAGATTGAGTAATTGCGTCACCACTCTAATAAGTCATTTGGCGCTAAGTTTTACTTATGTAATTGACCTGCAGATTTTAAACTTTAGTTTTAATTACTGGCTGTGAAGTTTGTAACTTTTGGGGTAAACTCCAATCTGGACGCAGTTTAGCTGCTTGACGTAAATAAATGTGGTGAATGGGTGCTGAAATTGGTAAATTGGCGTGAATTAAAAAGCGGATGCAACGCTGTAGACTGCCTTCAACATGCATTTGCTGGAGATCCAACATAGCTACACTGTCCCATAAAGGACGACTCCGAGCGATCGCGGCGGGAAAAATAGCGTCTATGTCCTGTGTAACGGAAAAAGTCACGCTAATCATGTCTTCGGGTTGAATGTTATTTCTCTTTTCCAGTTCATTGAGTAATTCTGTTACTGCTTCTCGAACTGCTTCTACACTATTTTCTGCAACAGTTGTTGCACCACGAATCGCCCGCATTTGCCATTCCACTTACAAAATCCTCCTTAATTAGTCACTGGTCATTAGTCATGAGTGATCAGTCAGTTGTCAATTTTTGGTTTTTATCACTGACCATTGACCACTGACTACTGACTCTCTAGGGTCTATATAACCACAAGGGTAAACCACTTGTAGAGACTTCAAATTCAAGCCAATTAATTCCAGCCCTGATTCCTGATTTTGTCTGACGATTACCAGTTAGAACTCGACTCAACAATGGTTTACGTTCTTCTAGCGTATAACAAGGAGTTTTTTCTGGATCAAGTCCGACTAATTCCGCTGTCCAGCGACGTGCATCTTCTTCTGTTCCCAGACGGTCTACAACTCCCAATTCTACGGCTTGTTCTCCAGTGAAAATCCGTCCGTCAGCAAAGCTTTTCACAGTTTCTACAGCTAAAGAACGTGCTTCAGCAATAGTTTGTACGAACTGCTGATAGCTGACATCAATTAATTGTTGCAGGATATTCTCTTCTGCTTCTGTTAGTTCTCTGTCAAAAGATAAAATATCTTTGTAAGGCCCAGATTTAATCACCTTAAAGGAAACACCGACTTTTTGCAGGAGGCTTTCCAAGTTATTCGCACGCAGAATTACGCCTATGCTACCTGTGATTGTGCCTGGGTTAGACATAATATGTTCTGCTGCCATACCGATGTAAACACCTCCCGAAGCCGATATATTGCCAAAACTAGCAACGATTTTAGTTTTTTTACCTAATCGCTTCAGGGCGCTGTATATTTCTTGAGAGTCTCCCACTGTACCGCCAGGACTATCAATGCGTACCAGTAAAGCAGGAAATTTCTTTTGTTCTACAGTTTTTAGGGCTTCTAACACTCGCGTGCGGGTAGCGCCTGCTATCGCACCAGTAATTTCAATACGCGCAATTTGTTTACGAAACTTGGGTTTAAAGGGCCAAACCATAAGTAGTCTAATCACTTATTAATAAATTCAATATAAAATGCCTAATGCTCAGATGACCTCATTAAATCTGTTAAGAAAAGTGCTTAACTATGAGATTCTTGAGAATCTTAAGGAAAATTTTAGATTGTGTCTATAGTTTGATTTGCTATATTCCTTCATGAAGGAGTTTTAATTTTAAATTCCCATTCATATTCCCCCAGACCAGGATTAAACTAATTTAATTGCAGGTAAGCAAAATTTAATCACCTCAACATGGGAACTTGGTGCTTTTAAATAATAAATTTCAGTAGATAGCGTAGTCTTTAGTGGCTAGTTACTAATGAGTGATTTTATTTTTAGTGCATAGAATTTTAGCCATAGCAACTCTGAATCTGAGTTAGAAACAGCAACACAGTTTATTTCGATGTAGATTAATTGATCCAGTACCTAAGAATATTTAGGGTAAATGTCTAATTAGGAATCAATGCGGAGAATTTGATATCGGTAGTAAGCATAAATATCAAATAAACCGCCTACAAAACCACAAGTCAGACTAATCACAAATAACCCATTCATGGGACTGCCAGTACCAAAGGTAGCAAGGAAATGCAAGATCTGAGTAGGAAGATTCTCAGTTAAGCCTTGTAAGACTGGAACGTAAACTGAAAGGCACAAAAATACTAGTGTACCGCCCACGAAGAAGATAGGGGCGATAAAACTGAAAATAGTAGTAAGTAGGAGTGATCGGAGAAAATTAGTAAATATGCTCATTAGCAGGCAAGCTCCCGAAGTAATGTAGACAATGACAGAACATTTACACGTCGATCTCTACAATAATACTGGCGATCACTCATAAACGGTGAATATGTCAAAAATCTTAAGTTTTCATTAAAAGCAACGGTTAATATTTCCCATAAATGCTGGGTCAATTTCAACAACTTCTAAACTGCGAAACCATTGATAAATAAGGCTCATACTTAAAAGGTATGACCCTAATTACGGTTCTGTGAGCTTAAAAGCAATCTTAATTTTGTGAGAGGTTCTTTAAGTTAAGTTAACCTTAACTCAAAAAGCCATAGTAATCAGAAAATGAAGAAAGCTGATGATATATGACAAATGACCAATGACTTTCGCTATTCTTAAAGTAGTTACCGAGTTCACTAGAGAATATTGAGCCAGACTATATCTAAATCTAAATCTAAATCCAGTTTAGGTTCGTGGAGTCAGCGATTGCTGGCAGCGATTTTTTTAGGTGGACAAGTAATAGTTCATCTAATGAAAGGTAAAATTCATCGACGTAACACCTTAGAACAACTAGCCGCAGTAGGGCCAGACTCCCTGTTTATAGCCCTATTGACGGCGGTTTTTGTCGGAGCAGTATTTACCATTCAGGTAGCGCGGGAGTTTATCAACTTTGGTGCAGGAAACCTGGTGGGGGGTGTACTGGCAGTAGCATTGACCAGAGAACTCACACCTGTGTTGACAGCAGTAATTTTAGCAGGACGGGTCGGGTCTGCCTTTGCCGCAGAAATTGGTACAATGCGAGTCACAGAGCAAATAGATGCTTTGTTAATTTTAAAGGCTGATCCAATTGATTACCTAGTTATTCCCCGTATCATCGCTTGTTTATTGATGCTGCCTATATTAACCCTTCTGTCTTTACTGACCGGGATGTTTGGGGGATTGATAATTGCTACCCACACTTACAACCTATCAGACACAGTCTTCTTAGACTCAGCCCGTAACCTTCTAGACATGTGGGATATTTGTAGCGCCATGATCAAGGCAGGGTGCTTTGGCATTTTAATCGCCATCATTGGCTGTAGTTGGGGTTTAACAACCACAGGAGGAGCAAAAGGTGTAGGACAATCAACGACAACAGCTGTTGTTACAGCCTTGCTAATAATCTTTATCAGCAACTTTTTCCTTTCTTGGTTAATGTTTCAGGAAACCAGTGGTCGATTAACTCCAGCGCTGTGAAGGAAACAGGGTGTAGGGGAGAGAAAATTAAAAATTAATATACTCTGCCCCATACCAAATGCCCCATGCCCAATACTTTTTTTACCAAACACGATATGAAGAGTTTATTTACCCCTAATACCACTTCAACAGTAGAACTCAAGTCGAGTTACAATATCCCTGTAGTCTTGGTACTTGTTTCAATTCCACTTCTATTAGTACAACCATGGGTAGGAGGCGTTTTCGCATTGCTGGGATTATTTTTGATGTTGCAAGCTGTAACATTGCGATTCCGATTTACAGCTACTGACTTTGAACTTTATCGGGGCGAAAAACTAATTCGGTGTTTTCCTTACCAGGAATGGCAAAACTGGCAAGTTTTCTGGAATAGAGTTCCCATTGTGTTTTATTTTAAAGAAATCAACAGCATTCACTTGTTACCAATTTTATTTGACCCTAACACCTTAAAATCTTGTCTGGAAGAGCGTTGTCCACGTACTTAATCAGTAGTCAGCGGAAAGAGGCAAAAGAAAGATAAATACTTATTTTCCCCCTATAGATTACAGCCTACAGCCTAATTCCCCTATACCTACCTCCGATCTATTAGCATTATTAGGAATAACAGTATTTTTTATGACCCCAGAGGAATCTCAAACTCCAAAACCAATTGATGAATGCTGGGAAGAAACAGCAGAACAACGTTCTACAAGTCTATCTACTGATTCAGAACCAAAACCAGAAACACCAACCCCATTTGATGGACTAATAGAAGATACTGTTATTGAGTCAGCTATCATCGTTACAGAACCGCAAGAACAGGAAATACTATCAGCACAAGAGTCTAGTGAAGTACAAACTGGGGTGCTGGAGTCAGAATCAGAACTTAATTCACTATATGTACAGGCACCGCAACGAGTGACTGAGTTGCAAGTAACCGAAGCAGCTTTGAAAACAGAAATATCGCAGCTACAAATTAGGTACAAAACCCTTCAGGGACAAGTGAGTGAAATGCAAACTGCACTCTCGAAAATGCTGGAAGAGTCCCTAGCACTTTTAGAACAACGGAAGCAAACCCTGCAAATTTCTGTAGAACAACTGGAACGAAGACAAGAACGCATTCGGAATGAAATGCGAACTACTTTTGCGGGAACATCTCAAGATTTGGCAATTCGGGTACAGGGTTTTAAAGACTATCTGACAGGTAGCTTACAAGATTTGGCCGCAGCAGCAGAGCAATTAGAACTTGTACCAGTGACTGTTAAGGAAAGAGAAAAACCAGCAGTCAAAGAAGCTAAACTTATTGAACAACAGTCTGCGACCCTCCAATTAGCCCAACAACAGTTTCAAGATACAAAAAAACCAATTCGCCGTTTAATTGATCAATATTGCAACCAGCCTGACTATTATGGACCTGCATGGCAATTACGCCGTACCTTTGAACCTGTTCATGCAGAAAGAGTCTCTAATTGGTTTTTTACCTTGGGGGGACGGGGTGCTTTACGGACGATGGGTAGCAGGTTGCAGAATATTTTGATTGCTTCAGCGACGATTTCGATCTTAAATAAACTGTATGGAGATCGCATGCGGACCCTAATTTTAGCTAATAGCCCAGAACGTTTAGGTGAATGGCGACGCGGTTTACAAGATTGTTTGGGAATTGACCGCCCAGACTTTGGACCAGATAGAGGGGTAGTTTTATTTGAATCAGCAACAGCTTTAGGACAAAAAGCAGACAGATTAGTTAAAGCCAATCAAATGCCTTTAATTATTATTGATGATTCGGAAGAGCAAATTAGTTTAGGATTACTACAATTTCCCCTGTGGTTGGCTTTTGCCCCAGATCCCAAAATGATGCGAAATAGAGATTTTGATGATGAATTTTAATGAATTATTGGGCATTGGGTTGAGTTATTAAATTTTCAATTTTGAATTGTTATGGCTATTTGGTTAACTTTCTGTGGAGCTGTTGTTTTATTAGCTTACCTATTGGGATCTTTTCCCACTGGGTATGTTGCTGGAAAGCTGTTAAAGGGTATTGATATTCGGGAAATTGGTTCTGGTTCTACTGGTGCAACAAATGTAGTCAGAACTTTGGGGAAAGTTCCTGGGGCTTTTGTATTGTTGATAGATTGCTTGAAGGGAATTTTAGCAATAACTTTCGTTTATTTTTTATTCAATTTAGACTGGGGGCAAAATTTGATTACCACAACAGTAGATGTGCAATTATGGCAACCTTGGTTAGTTACTGTAGTTGGGTTAGCCGCCATGTTGGGACACAGCAAATCTATTTTTTTAGGTTTTACCGGTGGTAAATCTGTCGCTACTAGTTTCGGTATTTTGTTAGCCATAAATTGGCAAGTTGGTTTAGCAACGTTGGGAATATTTGCTGTTGTATTTCCCATATCCAGAATTGTTTCTTTAAGTTCTATTTCTGGTGCTGTTGCTGTTTCTATTTTCATGGGAGTTTTCCACCAACCCTTAGCATATGTTGTGTTTAGTATTGCTGGTGGTTTATATGTTATTATTCGGCACAGTAGTAATATTGAGCGTATTTTGGCTGGTACTGAACCAAAATTTGGGCAGAAAGTGGGCAATGAACCAGAATAAACCACATAGGTGACAACAGTCCAAAAATTCAAAAATTAGAAGTGCATAGTCGTAAGTATTCAGCTTTCTTAGGCTAACGCCAAAAATACCTATTTGATAATTAGGGCTTCTTGTTTGTGACGATTAGGAGTCAGGAGTCAGAAGGAAGAAGAGGAGGATTTAGAATCATGTAGAATCTGAAAAAGTTTTTTAGTTTTCATGGTATCAAGGCCTTATTTCCTCTATCTTATAAACCTTAAATAACCCTTAAACTATTTATCTATTGACGTTTGAGGTTTATTCAGTAAGCCCTAATTAACGAACTTCTAAAACATTCTGAGTCCTGACTTCCTGAAATATTACGCAGAATCTGATTTTTAGTTTATGATTTTCTATCTGTGAACTTCTTGTTTGTAACTGGTACTTCCTATTGATAAAATATTATTTTTGATTGTTGTTGATGGGATAAATCTAATAAATTAGCCAACTTATAAAGTATTCTCGCTCCTACATTACCATCCCATTCAGCATCCCCAACTTCACAAATATCAAAACCGATAATTTTTCTACTGCTATTAACTAACTCTCTAAACAAACAGTAAGTATGCTCTAATTCTAATCCACCAGGAACTGGAGTACCAGTATTTGGGCAGAGTTTAGGATCTAATCCATCCACATCAAAGCTGATATAAACATTTTCAGGTAAATGACTGATAATTTCCTGACATATATCAATCCAATTCATGCCAGAATATAATTTTTGTTTAATGGCTTGATCATAATAAGCTGTAATCCGACCATTAGACTCCTGAATTATATCTACTTCATCTTGAGAAATATCTCTGATACCCACTTGTACTAGGTTAGAAATTTGTGGAATTTTTATGGCGTTGAACATGATAGATGCATGAGAAAATTCAAATCCCTGATAAGCATCTCGTAAATCAGCGTGTGCATCTATGTGGAGAATGCCATAGTTTTCATATTTAGTAGCTAATGCTTGAAAATAACCCAAAGGTAAACTGTGATCACCTCCAATTACAGCAACTTTTTTACCCTCATTCATCGCGGCTTGACACTGGGTAAACAGCCATTGATTTATCTGTTCACTAGCTTGATTAATTGCTGTGAGTACAGGAGTTAAATCTGGTGTTTCTGTTAGTGCTTTACCTTCAGCTTGTCGTTGGATGATTTTGGCTGCTTCTTCACGATAGTAATTATTTTTTCCCAAAATATGTTTGGGAATTTCCTCGAGAAAAATTCCCTGTTTCCAACCGTCAGGATGATCAAAATCAAATAAATCTATTTGATAGGAAGCATCTAAAATTCGTTGTGGTCCGTTTGCAGTTCCTCTACCGTAGGAAACAGTAACTTCCCACGGTACAGCGAAAATAATCAAGTTTGCTGAGTTGTAATCATCAGGTAAACCCAGGATATTACCATTGATTTCAGCTATACCACTGGGGTTGTAGTCTTGGTTGTGATTATTCATCTCTGAGATTTTGTATCTATATCAGCAGAAAAATCTACTTTATCTTTATCTTCATAATTGTAGCATTACAGACCAGTAAAATACATTTTAAAAAAAGGTTTGGTTTATTGCCAAACCTCTATAATTGCTGTGCTTAACAACGTACTAAATTAATTTACTTCTAGTCCACTTACAGATCATCTTCCTAAAGGATATATCCAAATATCCTAAAAACTGGTACAGCCTTACCTGATTAAAACATTCAATCAACTTGATCAAGTCGGACATTCTTGTATAAATCTAATTAGGCAGATATCTCAGGCATAAAAAAGGCTTAGATCTAGTCCAAGCCTTAATATATACCAGGTGTTTACCATATATAGTTAATTTAACCCCTATTTAATTGACGGTCATCTTCCCATAAGATGTGTACAAATTTTTTAAAAGCTGCTAATGATTAGCATTTTTATGAAGAAATAGTTCAAGAAATTGATTATTAATATACTGTATGCAATGCTAATAAGCATTTCTACTACTTAATTAGGAAATGAAAAAATACCCTGAAATGAGTCCAGGGCAAGAAGTATTTTCAGGTATTAATCAATAGAACTTTACCATTAAAAATGAGATATTTCTACTATCTACGGCATAATAATTTCATATATTTATGTTCCAAGTATTATTTACATCACAATCTGAGATCAATTTGATGATAGTGGTAAATCTTGGAGGTGATCAATTTATTTTTCCAGTAAGTTTGATATTAGGAACAAAAAAGGCTTGGCTAATAACCAAGCCCAGATATATACCAAGTGTTTACCATATCTAAATATGTTAGACTTACTTAGATTTCAATTCATCTACCTGTAGGATGTATACAAAGATGAGTTAATCTGTTATTGATTAGCCTAACTAATATCTAAATCTATGAAAAGCTTATGCTGTATTCATTTTTAACTTTGTTAGCAGAGCCTGCTGGAGGCAATATTTTTAATTCGCGGCGGTACTAAGAGTATCTCAAGTAAAACAGACTAAAAACAAAGACTTGGTGCAACATCAAGCCTTAAATAAAAGTAGAATATAGTAGCATAGTTTAGCTAATTTTTTAGAGAGATTAATCAGCTTATAGGAATAACACAAAATTTCTGACCTAATATGTCCATGTAATTTTATAGATAATAAAAAGGTTTAGCGGAGTGCTAAACCTCTATAGGGAGCAGTGATTTGACACACCAAAATTAATTTGATTCTCCTCTCTTCTACAGTCATCTTTCTATAGATATCTATCCAAAAATCCCTTAATATGATACTTTTTAAAGAAATAGGAGTTTGCCATGAATCTACTATCAGGAGATAGATTATGAATCTACTATATTAGTATCTAAGGCTAGAATATAACTAGTACCGCCGCGAATTAAAAATATTGCCTCCAGCAGGCTCTGCTAACAAAGTTAAAAATGAATACAGCATAAGCTTTTCATAGATTTATAATGGTTGGCTTATTTACGCCGTGGTGTACTCAATAGGTGGGCGGAAAAATTTATAGCTGTGTCATGGTAAATACAGTAAAGCTGAATTAAGCAGTTACAAGGGTTTTAAGTAATTTATATTTTATTCTATACTTATATATACTTGTGTATACTGTGTATACCTACTTAGGTTGAAAAATAGGTAAGGATTGAGCTGGTGGGGTATTGACAAGTGTGATAGGTGAGGCAGAATATAGCAAGCAGTTATGG
>CAKZGI010000129.1 GCA_936914905.1 uncultured Trichormus sp.
GATTAAACTGGATGAAAACAGTACAGATCAGGACAGAGGGTGAAGTTGTGGCAATGGTTTCAATCTGGTTAGTTATCTAAAACAAGCACTAAAGCTAAAAGATGGGCAGATTAGAATACCACAATCGCCTATGCAGTCTAAATCGTAGGCGATAAACCATCTAATCAATCTACAAACCAAACGATCATGATTCATAATACTGCGACTATTAATCTTAAATCAGTGAACACAAGCCAGGACAAAGAAGGTTCCTTGATTGCTTTTGGGATTGCTTAATTCTACTACCGTTCCAAGGAAGGAGTCGTTACTGACGAGATACCATTCCGTTCCAAGGGCGCACCTGCCGTCGTTACCAACGAACAAAGAGAGGCTGTACATAGTACAGCAGAAGGATATCTTGATTTAGTAGTAGATAACAGGGGTGAGTAGAAAGAAAAAATTGCCACATTCGTAATTAGAAACTTTATCTCAGCACAACCTATTAACGAACTCACCGAGGTTAGCAAAAACTCTCACTCGCCTGAAACTCCGGATTTTGCCAAGGAACTACTCGAAGATAACGTTACTTCTACAAATAAGAACCTAGACGAGGAACCTCGATTTTAGACTTAATTAACTGAAGAATGCTAGTGCAGACAGGCTTACTTGTTGGTACTGGCATTATTTTTTTCAAACATCCTGAATAAAAATCCACTGTTTGGTAGAATCGCTGACATAGGTTAAAAAATCGCTTCACTAACATATGTCATCAACCAAAATAATCGCTACTTTTAATCAGTCAGGTGGTGCTGCTAAGACGACTATTACACAGAATCTTGGATACCACCTTGCTGAAAAACACCGTGTACTGCTTGTGGATATGGACTCACAGGCATCGTTAACAGCCTTTATGCGATTAGGGGAAGTTAAGCTCAAAACTGAACAAACTATTTATAGTGCGATCACTGAAGAAACTCCCCTGTATATATGGGAAAAACCCATTTACGGGATGCACATTGTGCCTACAAATATACAATTGGCAGGTACGGAGCAAAAAATTTTCCATGACCTGACCATCGACAACCGCCAACGGCTCAAATTTCCACTCTCAAATGTACTTGACTAGTATGATTATATTTTAATTGATTGTCCGCCTTCTCTAGGAATCCTAAGCATTATGAGCTTAGTAGCTGCTTCACACGTTATTATTCCTGTTAAAACATAATATAAGTGCTATCTTGGCACCAACCAACTGCTAGAAACAATTGCCAGACTCAAAAAAGGAGGACACCAGAAATTACAAATTGCCTCTATAATTCCAACCAAATATGATAATCGTAATCTTCAAGATACAGGAATATTGGAAGAGATCAAACAATTGGAAGAGATCAAACAACAAGTTGAAGGGCGCATACACGTTACTACCCCCATTCCTAAATCAGCAGCTTTTCCTGACGCAACCCAGGCACATCTACCACTTGCACTCCAAAAAAAAACCACCCCGCAGTTAGCATTCTCGAAGAAATTACAAAATACATCATTCAACTATGAGCCAAAGACGTGAACTATAAAAACTAACCGGACTGGATAATTTATTTGGAGATGAGGAAGAAAAATCTTGATCCGATTCCACTTTACCCTATCTCAAATTATCCTTCCGCCAAGTCAGCCCCGTCGCTATTTTGACCCCATAAAACTCAAATCACTCGCTGACAGCATCAAGGAAGTGGGGTTACTATAACCCATCGTCGTTAGAAAGATTCAGGAAGACAAGTACGAGCTGGTCGCTGGTGAACGCCGTCTCAAAGCTTGTGAAATCGTAAAATTTGAGGGAATCCCCGTAGTCATTATTGAGTGCGACGAGAAAAAAGCTCGTAAACTCCGCTTAGTTGAAAACCTCCAAAGGGAAGACCTCAATGCCTATGAAGAAACTATCGGAATTCTCGAATTACTAGCCGAAGAACTCGATATTGACCAAGAGACAGTGGTCAAACTGCTCTATGACATGAATAACGAAAGCAAAGGTAATTCTAACCATAAGGTTATGGTTAGTGAAGAAGGACGAATCATACAAGATGTATTCTCGAAGTTAGGAAAAATTACTTGCCAGTCGTTTGTAGCCAATCATCTTCCTTTACTCAAACTCCATTTAGATATCCAAACTGTATTGCAAAAAGGCGAAATTGAATACACAAAAGCTAAGGAAATCAACCGGATAAAAAATGATGATGAAAGACAGAAAGTTTTAAATAAAGCGATCGCAGAAGGTTTATCACTATCTGAAATTAGGATTATAGTGGAAAATATTCTTCAGCAACAGTTAGAAAGTAAGCTATAATCTCATAACCAAGAGCAAAAAGAAAAAGCTGACAGAATATACAAAGCACTTAGAAAAAGTAAAATTTGGAATCATGAAAAAAAGCTAAAAAAAATTAATAAGCTTTTTACCCAAATTGAAGCACTTATAGAAAAAGAGAAGAAACATGATCCTTCTTTACAGCAAGGTAGTCTAGTCTCGGACAACTCTCTATAAGTAATGGATGGCTAGAAGTCAACTCATCTCTTTCACCGCCGCGCTCGCTTCTTTCCCTCGACTGCTGACAACATCCGTTGCAGCAAACCGTCGTGCAATCTCTAGGCCATTCGTGTGGCCCCAAAATAATGATGCGTTCAGCACCGAGGCGTTTGGCGGCAAGCACTCCACATAAACCCACAGCCTCATCACCAACGACTGCAACTGTGCTACCTGTAGGGACACGTGCTGAGACAGCAACATAATGCCCGGTGGACATCACATAGGTGAGCGGCAGAATGGGGGTGAGGAGGTAATGAGAGTAAACAGCATTGACAACTCGGATAGTCGGTTAGAAACAACCTGACGATAGTTAATTGCAAACCTCAAATACATCAACTGTACTCATTCATCTACATAAAGATGAAAACTCAGTGCTGCCAAGAAATAATAGTTGATTCATAGCCGAAAGCTGAACCCCTGTTGACAGGCTGACGGCTTCATAGTCTGGATAACGCTTGAATTAAGCCGCGCCGATAAACGGTGTCGGCTTGAATGAATTGTTAGGCTACCACGTTAACAGAAAGATTAATCCTCAATATTTAAAATACAATTTTGTAATTTTCGCTTTAATATTAGGATTTCTACATAGCCTTCCGTTCCATTAACCCGAATTCTCTGTCCGTCATTGATCAGTTTGGTAGCACTTTCTACTCCTATAACTGCTGGTAAGCCATATTCACCTGCAATAACTGCTCCGTGGGTCATCAGTCCACCAACTTTGGTGACTAGGCCTTTTATGGATACAAACAATGGTATCCAGCTAGGGTCAGTAAAGGAGGTGACTAATATATCTCCATCTTAAGGAGGTGACTAATATATCTCCATCTTCTAGATCAGCATCTTCCATGTTTAAGATGACACGTGCTCGTCCCTCTATAACTCCGGACGAAACAGGTAGACCTATAATAGCTTCGGGAGGGAGATTTTCTCGTTTGTACCGACCTGCAATGATTTCACGATCAGACGTGATCACAGGTGGGGGAGTTAATTTTTCATATAATTTGTACTCGTCTTTTCGTTTGCTGATAATCTGGTAATCAAGTTTATTTGTGCGTACGACTTCGCGAAGTTCTTCAAAAGTGAGATAGTATATATCTTATTTTTCACGAATAATGTTGGCTTGTACAAGTTGTTCAGCTTCTTTCAGTAAGGCCTGCTTATAAACAAAGTAGCGATTAATCATCCTGTATTTTGGATATTCACAATAACCGATAAAATTCCGAATTAGGCTGATCATTCGTTTTGTCTCTTCAGCTTTTTGTTCACCATCCGGTAATTGCTGCAATCGCTCTAATAACTCTTGTTCTTTTTTCAAAGCTTCCTGTCGCTCTTGCTCAAATTTCCGATTGCTGGCATTAGGCTCAAAGTTTTTGATGTTACTGAGAATCATGGGGACAAGTATAGTTGGTTTTTCACTCCAACGAGTTTTAGTAATATCGATTTCTGCGGCATATCGCATTCCGTATTTGTTGAGATAAGCATAGATAGAGTCTTGGGTTTCCTTTCCACCATTTAACTTAACCAGTTCATTCAAAAAGCTATCATCTTTTACATGTTGTAAATAATCAATTACTTCAGGATAAGGACGAATCACATCTGCGACATCCAATAGTTCCAGACCCATGGACGAAGTAATATTGTTGGGTACAGATTGAAAAACCGTGTCTGCTACATTTTTTTTCATCTAACCACTCCTTCATTTTTTCATTGATCCTTGATGAAGCATTCATAGCAGTCATAATCACACCAAAACTTTGTGGATCGGATAAACTCTTCTTTAATTTCTGGGTGTCTTCCAGAATAAAATCAATTAGATCCAATCCTGATTTCGTTTGGATCTTATGTTTTAAATCGTCTATGGATACTTGATTACTCTTAATTAAATCAGAAACGATTGTCGGATCGTATTCGTTTAGTGTTTGATGATTCGCTGGCGACACACCTTTATTGCTTTTACCGGGATCTGATTCTTTTTTATAATCCGGTACCTGCGGAAAGGCCATCTTCTGAACAACCACAGACAGGTGGACTTTACGGTGGTCGAAGCCGTATGATTGACGGTAAATTACTACCCTCTCGGTAAATAGCGATGCCCAGCACTTGCTGATATGCTGATAGATTACCTCCTTCCCAATAGTGTTCAAATACGTATCCTGCTCGCCTGCAAAGGAGGCCGTCGGTAAATCCTCCGCAGTTGCGCTGGATCGTACTGCATAGACATTCTTTTCATCAAACCTGGAGAGGAGGCTGGTGATCTCTTTAACTAATGTCTTGAGAAATGGCTATCCCTTCGATGACTCTGCGAATCTCACCGCTAAGTTCACTGATTTTATCCCGGTCTTCCACCTTTAGAAGCGATAACTGACTCAAGTAATTTGTTAATCGACGGCGTTTCCCCAATGATTCTTTCAAAAGCTTCAGTAGAAATACAAAAGCCATCCGGTAAGTAGATTCCTTCAATCCTGGTAAGTTCCCCCAGGTTCGCGCCTTTACCCCCAACAACCTTGAGTTTTGTTTTATCAATATCTTGAAAACAAAGCACAAATGAACTCATCAGTTTCCCTCCTTTGGCAATTAATACTTTGGTAATTTCGACTGCATCACAACCGATGGACTCTCAATGGTCGGTGTGCATGGGCGTTGTTATGCGGTGATCGCTAGCTGCCGCTACCGCTATGCGATCGTGTTTTGTTGGATGCCAGCTCGGTTTAGGCAATAAATAAAACAGTCATCGTCGCCAAACCTTCGTGGTTCAACAAATTGTCAACCAAGACGTTCATAGAAGCGATCAGCGCGAGTATTGCTAGCAAGTGGATCGATGAGGACAGTCGGCACACGCGGGTCGGTAAAACATCGAGCTAGGGCAAGCTGCATTATTCTTGTGCCGTAGCCTTTGCTCAAATCTGTTTCTTCCCCAATCCAGATATCAATGGCACGAAGGCAGGAAGATCCGGTGCCACATCGCCCCAATAACGGCTTTCCTCAGGCGCTGGATCGATAATTTGGAAAAATCCGACTTCAATTATTGGCTGACGGCATTTTGGTAAACTTGGGTAAATCTGAGTTCATATAATCCCACGGCTGGGCACTAGCGGTATAAAGATCCATTCCAGGTTGAAACCAGCTTGGATCGTCAAGGCTGCCTGCAAGAATGCCTATCAGTTCGAGATTCGGCGGTTTACTAAATAGTCGAGAACCACAGTTTGGACAAAATACACGACCAATTGTGGCTCCACTATCGCTGATCGTTTCGTGATATTTAACCTCTCCAGAGATCGTGACGGCATCGCGCGGGACCAGGAGTGCCTACGCAAATGCGCTACCAGTTCCCCCCTGGCAATCGCGACAATGGCAATTGCCCATGACAATTGGCTCTGCCGAACATTTGTAGCGGATAGTTCCACATAAACAACCACCTGTAAAAGGTACTTTCATCCTAGTTCTCCTGTGTTTAAGGACAATAAGCAGAGCGTCCGCTCCATGTCTTCGCATATGGATAGGTTTGAAGCTTGCCAGTCCAGTTTGAAGAAAGATTAGATTGAAACCAGCATCTGGTCTGGAGAGAGAGATAAAGCCCTCGGCTGACATTTCTTCATGGAAGCCAAAATGTTGCTTGACGAACATTGCCGATGCCATAACATCATCAAAATTGAGTGAAAGCGCTGAAGCTGTAATTTGCATGAGATTTCGGTAACTCTACTTGGGTAGTTTATGCCAGCATGACATACTCCCTAAACCCAAGAATTGTAAAAAAATGACCTCAATGGGGCAACTCCACATGGCAGGGATGAAAGCCTCATTGGGATAAATATTCAGTCGGCGTACATTCCACGAATGCCCGAAACTCGTGAATCAAGTGTGCTTGGTCGAAATAGCCACAGGTAAAAACAATATCCATCCAGTTTGGTTTTTCCCTGCCAGCAGATTCACGACTTGCTGAAACCGCTGAATGCCACAAAACAGCTTTGGCGTTAACCCGACTTGATCCCGAAAGAGTTGGTTGAAATGGCGGGTAGTAAATCCGATTTGATTCGTTACAGCTCGAACGGTTGGCAGCGTGGATCGCTGAAACTGCTGCACTGCAAAATCGACAGCAGGATGTGGAGCAGGCGATCGCAGCATCTGCATCAAAGGACGGGAGTTGAGTGCCATTTTAGATAGCAATACTCTCAGTGTTTACCGTCATGGGGATAATACTCCTGTGATGCAAACCTGCTACAGTCAGGGAAACTGGTACCAAAAGATGCCAACTCGACTAACAACAAACGAAATTGAGCAGATTGAAAGTCTCCGTTTCTTTACCCAACAAGTATTAATCAATCAACAGCGATCACAAAGAGGTATTGAGCAATAGTAAATCTGTTGGTAAGTAGAACGAGGTGAAAAAATCGGCGTTGCATAAATGCGGGATGATTTAGCCAAATACAGATATTTCTCTATACTTTAGAGCTGATTCGTAAACAAAAGCTTAAGATGCCATTTGCCTTATCATCAGACGAATCAATGAGCCATAAATCATAGCTTCACTCAACTCTGTATAGAATCCATTTGGGATCTTTGACTCTGATTTTACCCCCGCATGACCAAATTTTGAACCATAGCGCGACTAAAAGTGTTACTTTATCCTTTAAGTGACAAAAAGTTAACGTAATTTCAAGCTTTTGAGCCAATCAACAACCTAACTTTATGAATTAAATTATGTCCGCGTGTTTTAAATGTGAACCATAATGCAACCAAAAGTTTTATTTTTGGATTTGGTAAAAAATGCAGAGCAAGACACACTAATCTCATCGAAAATTTTCAACTTTCGGTCAAAGTATGATTCAAAACGTCCACAATATGGTTCAAAAATATGTTTAGCCAAAAATTGAGTGATCAAGCGATAAGCAAAGCTTAAGCCTTCGGCTATCGCATCTCTACTCAGTTTTAAAAGCTCTGTTCGCCGCCTGCGTACAAATGAACTATAAAAGCCTTTTTGCTTGCCTTACTTGATTTTTGATGTTTTTTAACTCAACATATAGTTCTAAACTATATGTTGTCCTAAGTGATAATGCCATATTCCAGTAGCTGAAGCAACAAAGAGGGGGAACTCATAGAGCCATTACTGCCCGAGAAGAAGAAAACAAAACCGCCGATGTGGAGCAAAAGAGAGATTCTTGATCCCATCTTCTATCAACTGAAAAACGGCTGTAATTGGTGTGATCTGCCTAAAGACTTGCCTCCCTACTCGACAGTCTTCTGGCATTACAAGCAGTGGCGGGCTGAGGAATTTCTCCAAGAGATGATGACGGCTTTGCATTCCGAGGTGCGTCAACAAGTTAAAAAAAACCAAAGTGGACGCGGTTGCTGCTCATTGATTCACAAGCGGTAAAAATACGTGCGATGCCAGCGTCGAGTCCAAAGGGTTTTGTCATTACAAATGCACCAATTGTATTAAACGCCATCTCGCTGTCGATACTTTGGGGTTGCCGTTTTTTAGCCACTGCACCAAAGCTAATGTGTCCGACAACCAAGGTTTGATTGAAATACTGAGCAATCTCACCTCGATTACTTTCGAGCCAAGCCTGTCAACATACCCAAAATCACCATTCTGCTTGATCATGGCTATCACCCGGATAGCATCACTGATGCCTTGCAAAATCTCTATCCCCAGATCATGACTAAGATTCGTTTTCAACTTGTACCCAAGCCAACCGAAGCTGAAAAAGCAGCACAAGGGAAAACTGGATTTGTACCCGTAGCTGGATACCTAAGGGAGGAAGTCACCCTCCTGACTCGGCTACAAAACCGTGCATGAAACGTTAATTTCACATGGCTCCTCGATGATTTGGTGCTATGATCTCCCAAAACCCAAGCTAGAATACCTTCACGAAAGTAATTTACCGCTGTCCATAACCAAACTTTGTTTTTTTTGAACCGACAAAAGTTTCCAGTTCATCAAACTCGCCAACAGATGGTATCTCCCTAGTTGGCGGCGCATCTGGGAGTTGCTTACCAATTTGTTTTAGCCAATAAATTACGGTTTTATGATGAACACCTTTGTCACGCTCAATTGCTCGCAATCCCATGCCATTAACGTAGGCTTTTAAGCATTCTTGTTTTACCTCTAAGCATTCTTGTTTTACCTCATTTGAGTAGCCTTTTGGTGGACTATAAACATCGATAAATTGACGACCACATTTAACACATATGTGATGAGCGTTTACCTCGTCGCTTACCGTTTTTTCTAATCTCCGTAGATTCACAGTATAGACACTGCAAAGTATAACACCTGAATTCATCCCTTTATTATGCAACGCCAATTATTTATGTGTTTATAAATAAAGTCTGCGTTAGAGAAGTAGAGTTAGCAATAAGGTAGCTTTTGAGTATGTGATACCATTTTCAGAAAAACATGATATGTATAGATTGTTCGTATGAGTTTAGCAGTTTTAAATCGCTATTCGCATACTTGTATGATGATTAAAGTAAAATGGTATGGGAAGCTACTTTTAAATACAATACCTTAGCCAATTTACGAGGGTTCAACACCTGTAGAAACAGGATGAATACGTCCTAAAGAAGTAAGTTGGGCAAAAATCTGGGACAATAAAATAGGATCAGGCTGTTCAGGAAGCATTTTTAATATTTCATAGACATATCGAAAATTACGATGGTAAGCCTGAAGGTCAATAATGCTATAACCAGGATTGAGTTGCTGGAAATCAGCGAGAAGATAGTGGGATAAATTGACCATGAAAAATGCTAAACTAGAAGCATTTCCTCATTAGTCACGGTAGTTTGGTTCAAGTTCATAAAATCTTCTAACCCCAAAGATTGCTTGGCATCACGAAAATTAAACTCGATTTGAAAGCGAAGTTTGTAGTAATCTACTATTATTTCAAATAACAATTCTAGGTCACTAGAAAACATGATTATATGGCTATGGGCATGGGTTGTAAGATTGATGTTTACTAGAATAACTATATTGAGAAGCTGGGCAAATTCTTTGTGAAGTAAAGTGGTCTGATAAATATCAGTTTGAATATTCTTGTCAATGGTACTTTGACATAAATACTTATACAATAAGTTACAATAAGCTAAACTATCACCGTATTTACGACGAGAGCGTTTATTGGAGTCAGGATGTTCATAAGGAATATATATTGGTGAATAATGGAGAAGCAATTGGGAACTATGTGCAAGTTAACTTTTCGTGCCATCTGCAAAGCGTTGTTGTTAATAAAATGACTACTTAATACCAAATATGTCAGGGGAATAAAGTTAGCTACTAACTCGAATAGTGAAGTAATCATCTTTTTAATTAACAATAATTCCGACGTTAGTATCACTTCCTTTTTGTTTTTATTCTTACTACCTTTTGGTCGTTCCCTTACCCGTTTATCTTTGACTTTTACTTCTTTAATTAAAGATGTACTAGTTGTTTCTGCATCACTCTTTATTACCTGTTTTATCCCAATAGGAAATGATTGCCTCCTCTCCACACTAACTAATGATAATACAAAGAAAAATAAACCATAAATTGATTGATTGGCAAGGCTAGAAAAGAATCTATCTAACCCATAGTTCTGCTTACCGGATTTACTAACTACAACTTCATCTCCCGCTAGCAAATATACTTCATTCTTTCGCCATAAATGCTTGCGAAAAAATGGAAAAAACAATGTTGCCCACGGTATTTTTGTATCAAAAAATCTCAACATAGTTCTATAACTCCCGCCAATACTTGCCCAACGGGAAATTCCTAACATTGTGACTCGACCGCTCATTGCTAACATTGCCACAATTATCTGGTTTAATTGCGGCATCGTTGTCGCGTTTATCTGCGGCAGAAGGCATTGCAAGAGTGATAAGATGTCCTGCATGGGCTGAATTGTAGTTTTTTAGTTGTCGTTTGGGAAGACAATAACTCTACTACGACAGCCCTACCTCTTCATACTCTTTTTTTGGCGAAGGTATTGAAATTGAAATAGAAAGATTATATAACCCACGAAAGATTTAGATCTCTGTTGTATTTTCTAACATCGGGGAAAATACTCTGATTCTCAAGTGCGGTCATGGAAGCATATGACGTAGTAATTATTGGTGCTGGTCACAATGGCTTGGTATGTGCTGGATACTTACTGAAAGCTGGTTATAGCGTCTTATTGCTGGAGGGTCGCTCGCTTCCTGGCGGTGGTTGCTCCACTGAAAAACTCATGCCACAGGAAGCACCAGGGTCCAAATTCAACCCCTGTGGCATGAATCACTTGTTTATTTTCTTAGGGCCAGTCATCCAGGAATTAGAATTGCACAAGTACGGTTTAGAATATCTCGTTTGTGATCCAGTGGCGTTTTGTCCTCATCCTGATGGCAAATATTTTTTAGCTCATAAATCTGTAGAAGCTACTTGTGCACAAATTGCCCGTTACAGTAAACATGATGCCGAACAATACGCTAAATATATTGACTATTGGCAGCGTCTTGTCACACCGATCGTTCGTTTTTCTAATGCTCCTCCCAAATCAATTGTTGATATTGTTGGCAATTACAATCTCAGTAATCTGCAACACTTGTTTTCCATAGTGGGTGGGACTGACACCACCCTAGATTTAATTTGCACTCTTCTAAGTAGTCCCATAGATAATATCAACGAGTATTTTGATTCAGAATTTGTCAAAGCCCGCCTCGCTCGACTATCCGCCGAATTGAGTTCCCCACCTTCACAAAAAGCTATGTCTTTTAGGGCAATGATGCTTTTATTGCCCCATAATCCTAGTATGGCTAGACCAAGGGGTGGTAGTGGCGCACTGGTTGAGGCTTTGGTGAGATTGGTTAAAAGTCAAGGTGGCGTAATTCTCACCGACCAAAAGGTAGAAAAAGTTTTAGTAGATAATGGTAAGGCTGTAGGTATGCGGGTTGCTGGTGGTAAAGAATATCGTGCTAATAAAGGTGTGATTTCTAGCATTGATGCCAAGCGTTTATTTCTGCAATTAATAGATGCTGGTGATGTGGATGCTAATTTACGAGAAAGATTAGACCGCCGCATTGTCAACAATAATGAAACTATCCTCAAAATCGATTGTGCTTTATCTGAACCGTTGCGCTTTGAGTACTACAATCATCGAGATGAGTATTTAATGGGTTCGGTGTTGATTGCAGATTCCGTTAACCATGTAGAACAAGCCCATAGCGAAATTACTTTAGGGAAAATCCCTGATGATAACCCTTCGATGTATCTGGTAATACCTACCGCACTTGATCCTTCAATGGCCCCTGAAGGTAAACATACCCTGTGGATTGAGTTTTTCGCTCCTTATGAAATCACTGGAAAAGAAGGCACTGGTTTAAAGAGTACGGGGTGGACAGATGAATTAAAAAACAAAGTTGCAGACAAGATAATTGCTAAATTAGCTCAGTATTCACCCAGTCTCAACCATTCAATTATTGCCCGTCATGTAGAAAGTCCGGCGGAATTAGGAGAACGCTTAGGGTCATATAAAGCGAATTACTATCACATTGATATGACTTTAGAGCAAATGCTTTGTTTTCGTCCCCTACCAGAGTTAGCTAACTATAAAACACCAATTGAGAACTTATATCTCACTGGTGCGGGGACTCATCCTGGAGGTTCAATTTCTGGGATGCCAGGGCGCAACTGTGCAGGAGTATTTTTACATACTGAAGACCCAATATCACAGACACTTAAGGAAGCAGGAGATTCAATTAAAACAACCATTAAGTCTGTATTTGGGGCAAACAATCAATAAAATGCCGATAAGGAAATCATGGTAAATAAATGCACTATAAGTGCATTAGGGGTATTTGCTAAGTCTCAAGAATTAGAGTTAGCTATTAATGATTTGAAAGCTGCTGGCTTTCCTATGGATAAAGTTTCTGTCATTGCTAAAGATGTGGAGCAGGGTGAGCGAGCGCATAGGTGAAGCGGAACTAGCTAATCGCATCGGTAATCAAAATGTAGATACGACTGGCGCAGTGGGAGATACACTCACAGCAACTACTTGGGGTAGTGTGTTAGTGGGTTTGAGTAGTCTCGCACTTCCCGATTTAGGAGCAGTATTAGCAGCTGGTTCTGTGGGTATAGCATTAGTTGCTAGCGTCGCAGGGGTAGCTGTGGGAGCGGCCGCAAATCAAAATTTGGTCACAGCATTAACTAATTTGGGTATTCCTGAAGATAGAGCTAGAGTTTATAGTGATC
>CAKZGI010000130.1 GCA_936914905.1 uncultured Trichormus sp.
CTCTGCTTTGCAGACACCTTCTTTAATCCCTCTAGCTTCGACCTGAATCCTTACGTGGCAAACTGGTATTGACGAAATAAAAATATTTAGTTATAAACTGTTAATACAAACTAAACATAAGCAAATTTATCAATTAAATGGAAGTTACCAAGATTGCTATTATTATAGTTACATGGAATAAAATAAAACAGGTTTGTTTGCTTCTAAAAGACCTTAATGAACTAGAATTACTAAATATTGATCTTGATATCTATGTTGTAGATAATGCATCAACAGATGGTACTCAATCTTACCTAGAAGAATATTATTCTGATCAAGTTAAGGTTTTACAAACTGGTAGTAATTTAGGTGGTTCTGGAGGATTTTCCTGCGGACTACAGTTTGTTAGTAAACTTGACTATAATTATATTTGGCTACTTGATGATGATGTTCGTCTAGATTCTCTAGCACTAGTAGCATTAATTAATACATTACAGAATTATGAAGAAGTTGGCGTAGTAGGTTCACAAATTCGGAAGCTACAGAAACCCAATGCAATTCAGGAAATTGGTAGCTTTATTAACAATAAAAAAGCCCACTTAAAAATCAACTTTGGCAATCAAGTAAACATATCGACAGAAGAGATTCTTCAAGGTAAACCCTACGTTAATGTAGATATCTGTGCAGCAGCATCACTATTAATCCGGTGTAAAATTGTACAAAACATGGGAGTATTTGAAGATTACTTTTTACACTTTGATGATGTGGAATGGTGTTTACGAGTCAAACAAGCTGGATGGGTTATTGCTGTAAATCCACATTCAATAGTTTGGCACGATTCTCCTGATTTCAAATCCAGACCTTGGATGAATTATTATGATGAGCGTAATCTTTGTTACTGTTGGCAAAAACATCGACCAGAACTTTTATTAAAAAGAGTAGTTGTGAGTTTTCCCCGACTAGTTTATTACGCTGCTACAGGAAGATACTTTCTAGCTGAAATTTCTATTGCAGGTTTTCAAGACTTTATCAATGGTGTTCAGGGAAAGATGCTTAGAAAAATTAATTATACTGAGTATACTTTAGAAGAGATCGTTCATAAACCAGCTAAAGTTTTTGTGCAATCTAGTATCTATCAAGACGAGTTTCAAAGTCAGAACCTCAAAAAGATAGAAGTTGATAAGAAAGTTACTTTTTGGCCTTCACCTAATAAATTCAGTCGCATTTGGTTATGGATAATTGCTTGGTTTTGGAAACCAATTGATATTGCCATTGTTACTTATCAACATCCGACTCTTGAGGTTCTCAATCTCGCAAAATGGGTTTACTACTTTACAGGTAATGGTTATGTACCTGTTGTCATTAATCCTTTAGTTTTGACAAAGGCAGTTATCAAGACTAGCAACCAAATGTGGCAGATATACTGGCAAATTCGCAACCTGAAGTTATCGTCAATGCCAGAAATCATGCCTACTCCCTTATCTCCTCTAGTTTCAATCATAATTTGTACAAGTAATCGCCCTAATTGTTTAGAAAAGGCTTTGCAATCACTAGAACTAATTCGCTATCAAAACTTTGAAGTTATTGTGATTGATGCTTCATCAACAAATCAAACAATTGAAATAGTCAATCAAGTATCCAGCAAGAATAATCTGAAGATAAATTGTCTACAAGTTGAACCAAAAAACATCAGTTATTCCCGAAATATGGGCATCAAATTAGCAACAGGTTCAATTGTGGCATTTTTTGATGATGATGCGATCCCACCGTCTGAATGGATTGAGAAATTGCTAGATATTTACGCCCTACATGATGAAAAATGTGCAGCAGTTGGAGGTACAGTGCGTGATTTAACTCGTCCTGGTTATCCCCTACAATTCCAGCGCGGAATCACCAATCTTTTCAGCGAAACTATTGCTATTCGTTCTGCTGATGCTACCAACTATAACCAAGCAAATGGCTTATGGTTTAATGGTTTAATGGGAACTAATTGTTCTTTTCGCAAAGACATTTTGGAAAAGATTAATGGCTATGATGAATTTTTTGATTACTTTCTCGATGAAACAGATGTTTGTTTACGTTTAATTCAAGCAGGATATGAAGTTCACTATGCTGATGTAGTAATAGATCATTATCCCCAACCTAGCCACAATCGGATTGATCAAAAACATCTCACCTGTTGGTATTCCTTAGCAAAAAATACAACTTACTTTGCTATCAAGCATGGATTAACAAGAGGTTTATTTCCTATATTCGTTACCCGTTTGTTTTTGCTGATTACCTATCGTTGTTGGTTGAGAATTATCCGTCTTAAATTCACCCATCATATTCCTAATTCAGTTTTAATAAAGTATATTCAACAAACCATTGAAGGAATTCGGATTGGTTGGAAAAGCGGTATGGATTTGCATCAAGTTAATTAACACCATTCTCTCTAATTGCAATTTCAATTTATTATTACAAGGAAGGATTTTAAATGTCACAAGCTTTGCTAAATTCACGACCAACCCATCAAAATGTACAAACGACTGTTAAATTGCAAAACATGATTTTGCCGAATTTAGATATATGCACTGTCGAAGAACTGTATTTTCGATTAAACCCTAAATTTTCCATGAATTATGAAAAAAGTATTATTGAAATTAATAAATCTGAAATTATCAGCTTTGATACTTATTTCAACTCTTTCTCAATTCAAAAATGGCAAGAACATACAAATATAGATTCTATCAATATTAACCTGAATGTAAAAGGCAAATTTAAGATTAATCTTCTTAATATCAATTATTCTTCAAAAATCAAGGGATTAGTACATCAAAAAATAATAACTAACACCGAACTTAAAGAAGTATGTGTATTTAAGGATATAGGTATACAACCATATAAAGGATTATTGTATTTAGAAATTGAAGCCTTGGAAGATGATTGTATTTTCGCTGGTGGATATTTTTATGCAAACATTAGTGATTTTTGTAAATCAAATCAGAAAATAGCTATTGTCATCTGTACATACAAGAGAGAATCTTATGTAGATATAAATGTGTCTTTGTTAGAAAAACATTTACTTTCTCAACCAGACATAGGAAATAACTTTGAACTATTTATCATTGACAATGGTAGAACAATCAAAGATTTTTATAATAGTAAAATCCACGTCATACCTAATAAAAATGCAGGTGGTAGTGGTGGATATTGTAGAGGCATTATAGAAGTTATAAAGCGGAAGTCTGATTTTTCGCATATTGTCTTTATGGATGATGATGTAGTTATTAATCCTGAAGTATTCGAGCGTATTTATAATTTTCAAACTGTCGCTCATGATCAGAACCTATGTCTTGGTGGTAGTATGTTACGGCTAGATACAAAATATATTCAATATGAAAATGGAGCAGTTTGGAATAAAGAAGTAATTAGATTAAAACCAGATTTAGACTTGAGAATTGTAGAAAATATTTTATTAAATGAAATAGAAGAACACCTTAGTTACAATGGTTGGTGGTTATTTTGTTTTCCCATAAAAAGTATAGATGATTCCAAATTACCTTATCCATTTTTTATCAAAATGGATGATATGGAGTTTCCAATTAGGTTAAATCATAAAATTATTACCTTGAATGGTGTGTGTGTTTGGCACGAAGCATTAGAAAATAAATACTCACCCATGATGAACTATTACTTAAAAAAGAACGAGTTAATTTTAAATGTCATTGCATCTGATGACTTTAGTAAACTAGATGCAATCAAACGAATTATCAAATTTACCCTTAGAGAAGCATTTTGCTATAAATACCAAAGTGCAAATATTATTCTTAAAGCTGCTGCTGATTTCTTGAAGGGTCCCAGACATTTAACAGAAATTGATCCGGAAGATAAGAACATAGAAATTAGAAGGATGGGAGAAAAACCTGTTAAAAATGCTGAATTACCTTTTATGTATGTCAAGTATGAAGAAAGCGTAAACAAAATAGAAAACACAATGCATCGCTGGCTGAGATTTATTACTCTAAATGGACATTTGTTACCTTCTCGATTTTTCTATCAGGATATTAAATTAACTGGACAGGGATACAAAGTAGTTCCTATGCAGGAATATAGACCTACAAATGTATTTAGAGCCAGAAAAGCTTTGTATTATAACTTAATCAATCAAGAAGGATTTGTCGTTAGCTTTTCTAGAGAAGAATTCTTTAAAATTTTGACGAAAACATTAGCTTTATCCGTAGAAATATACTTTAAGTTCTCTAAATTAAAACAAGACTATAGAGAAACATTACCTGAACTGACTAATAGAGAGTTTTGGGAAAGCTATTTAGAAACTCATAAATACTCTAAACAGATTTAAAGATAAACTCTTACGAATTTAGAATTTACGGAAGAACTCTTTGAAAATCTCTTTTCTTCGTGGTTCGTTTTGCTATTACCTAAAATTCAGAAACTTAAAAATAACTATTGAGAATAAAAAATGGGAACTAATTACAGTTCTACTACCGTTACTCCAGACACCTTCGAGAGAGATTTTGTATTTGATTATTTAATAGTTGGTGCCGGATTGTCTGGCAGCGTTATTGCTGAACGTTTAGCTAGTTTTTCTGGAAAAAAAGTGTTGATAGTAGACAGGCGTAATCATATTGGTGGCAATGCCTACGATCATTACAATGAACATGGCATACTTATTCACAAATATGGTCCTCATATCTTTCACACCAACTCCCGCGAAGTTTTTGAATACCTTTCGCGCTTTACTCAATGGCGGACTTATGAACATCGTGTGTTAACCAGTGTAGACGGTCAATTGGTTCCCATACCCATCAACCTGGACACAATTAACAAACTCTATGGAATGAATCTCAATTCATTTGAGGTAGAGGAGTTTTTCAAATCCCTTGCAGAACCAAAAGAATATATCCGCACTTCTGAAGATGTGGTAGTTAGTAAAGTTGGTCGAGATTTGTATGAAAAATTTTTCCGGGGGTACACTCGCAAACAATGGGGACTCGACCCGTCCGAGTTGGATAAATCAGTAATTGCCCGTGTTCCTACTCGCACCAACCGCGACAATAGGTATTTTACGGATACTTATCAGGCTATGCCGCTGCATGGTTTTACCCGGATGTTCGAGAAGATGTTAGCGCACCCTAATATTAAGGTGATGCTGAATACAGATTACCGAGAAATCCTGCGGGCTATACCTTATCGAGAGATGGTTTATACAGGTCCAATTGATGAGTTTTTTAACTATAGTTATGGCATCTTACCCTATCGCTCCCTTGATTTCCAGCACGAGACTCATGATACTCCCGTATTTCAATCAGCACCTGTTATCAATTATCCTAATGAACATTTATATACCCGTGTGACAGAGTTTAAATACTTGACTGGACAGGAACATACTAAAACTAGCATTGTTTACGAGTTTCCGAAAGCTGAGGGAGATCCTTACTACCCAGTACCACGTTCTGATAATAATGAAATTTACAAGCAATATAAGGCGCTGGCAGATGCAATGCTAGGAGTATATTTTGTTGGCAGACTGGCAACCTATAAATATTACAATATGGATCAATGTATTGCTCAGGCACTTTCTGTGTATGGAAAAATTGCACTTAAAGTTTAAATATTATGGCAGAAACTCAATATTCAGAATTTGATTGATACTGTAAGGTAAAGAATTTTGAAGTGTATTTGACCAATTCAAGAATCTCGCACAAAAAGTCCGAGAAAAGATAAAAAATAATTAAATTTAGTTATCAACTATCTGACAAATAAGAACTGGTAACTGATTAAGAACTGGTAACTGATCAGGACTGATGCACCCTAGAAGAGGCTTGATTGTAACACTTCCGTAAGTCCTACTGACAACTGATAACTGATTTAGGAGGGTTTTAATTTCTGAAAGCTGAACTGGAGTGGAGAAATTCTTGCTATTAATGATAAAAGAAGGTGTGTCAGAAACACGCAATTCATATACGAGTTGCAGGTCTTTTTGAAATGCTTTATTAGGTAAGTCCACATCACGTTTAGATATTGCTAAATCCAAATTCAAGTTTTTAGCAATATCTAAATATAAGGTTTCTACCAATTGTTATTGATCGGTAAATAAAGCATCATGATATGGACGAAATTTACCTTGTTGATATGCTGCCCAAGAGGCTTTTGCTGCTGGTAATGCTTGGTCATGAATTTGAATTAATGGAAAATCTTTGTACACTAAGGTAAATTGATTGGGATATTGTGGTAATAAGTTTTTGAGAGTTGTATTTGCTTAAGCAAAATAGGGACATTCAAAATCAGAGAATTCGATTAATACTGTTTCTAATTGAGTTCAACCAATGGTGGGAGAATCACCAATTACAGCTTTGGGATTAGTTTTTAAATCCTGTAAAAATTTCTGTCTTAGTTGCCGTAATTTCTGTTGTTGTTCTTCTTAAGAAGCTTGAATGGTTTCGATAATTACTTGTGGATTTTTGCGAAAAATTTATAATACTTGCTGTTCTAGTTTTCGCTCAATTTTTTGAGCAGCTTGTGCTGGCAGTTACCAACTAAGACTTAAACACAGTAAAGTGACGCTCACCAAAATACGTAAGTTTTGAAAAATTGTGAACATGAGAAAATACTGAATTTAAGTTGCTATAGCAATTCTAAATCATATTGAGTCCGGTTGATATCGTGTTCGGTTCAAGGGGAAAGGGAAAGAAAAACCTTTCACCCTTCACCACGCTAAATTTCAAGTTCGAGATTCTGAAGCTACAGAGGTAAAGCTGTATTCCGGTCTTCTTCTGGATTTCCTTGGGTATCATGTCTAGCTTGGGTATTACCAGGTTGGGGGTCACGGGGTGGTCCCCTTTGGTCTTACTATTCGGGATTACTGAGGTAGTCTTTACTTCCCCCAGAATCACAAAATAGAACTAATCGTTAAAGAATTTTCCTCCCTGTCAACACTTCCCGTACTTCCAACATGGCAGAGTAAGTAGGAAGAATGTGCAGAGTTTCATTTGCTGGTGTATGTTCTAAAGCTGTGGCGATCGCACGTGGCAAATCTTCGTCTACAATCAAGTTAATCTTACTCTCAACAGAGTTCTCGCTATAACGCAACCTTAAGGCCATATCATATACGCGATCGCCACTTACAACCAACGTCCCACCACGTTCAACCAACTTCTCAGTATCTACATCCCAAATCCAAGATACATCAGTACCATCAGGAGTGCGATCGTTCAACACCACCAAAGTAGTTGTATCATTACTTTGAGTAACTACGCGAATAGTTTCATTTGTTCCCACAGGATTTTTAGATAACAAAATCCTCACCCGTTTACCATCAATCACCAAATCTTCTCCACGACCAAAAGCAGCTTGGAAATTATTAATGGTTTCCCTAATAGTCCCTTCATCAACTCCCAACTCTTTTGCTGCGGTGGCTGCGGCTAAGGTATTATATTTATTGTACAAACCCACCAGGATTTGTGACCATTTGCCACTTTCTAAACTTGGTCTACTCTTACTAAAACCGCAACTAGGACAAGTGAAATCTCCTAAATGAGAAAGATAAACACCTTGATAATCTAGAGAATGTCCACATCTCGGACAATATATAGAATCAACAGCATGAGGAATCGCTTCTAAATAATGTTCTGGTTCATTTAAACCAAAAAATAACACCTTTTGATTTAACTGTTGACCCAAATATGATAAAGTCGGATCATCAGCATTGGGAATAACTACCGTATCTGCTGGTAAAGTAGAAATAACCTTTGTCCATCGTTTGCTAATAGTGTCAACTTCCCCATATCTATCGAGTTGGTCACGGAACAAATTTAAACAAAGAAAAACCTTTGGTTGCAGAGGTTTTAAAACCTTGGGAACAATATTTTCATCAACTTCCAAAATTGCGTAATCTACATCTAAAGAACCTAATAAACCAGTGTTCTCTATCAAAGCCATTGCTAAACCATTTTCCAGATTTGCACCAGTAGAATTATGGGCAATTTTGTAACCTTTGTGTTCTAAAATAGTGCATAATAATAGGGCTGTGGTGGTTTTCCCATTAGTTCCCGCAATCAAAATTACCCCGTTTTTAACCTGCTGACTCAATAACTCCAAAAGCCTGGGTTCAATGCGTCGTGCAATAGAACCTGGTAATACACTAGCAGCACCAAGACGCATAGAACGTACCAAAAATGTGACGCTTTTAGCAATAGATACAGCTAAACCCAGTCTGACTCTATCTATAAGTTGTATTTTGTTTCCCACAGCAGTTGTTAAGTAATAGTCTTTAATTACAAAATTAATCTTGCCAGTGTAGCTAATCTTGGCAAAAAATACCAGCCATCAAGAATTTAAAATTGATGCTAGAGAGAAGACCACTACAAGTTATGCTAAAAAAATAGCGCCCAGATGTAATTATATATCTAGGCAAAAGAGTTGAATAAGGTTCCTGTTGATGAATAGCATAAAGTGGCTTTTTTTACAAACTAAAATAATTGCTAACTGGCAACGGTTGGTGTCAAAATCCCTCTTATTGCTGCTTTGTATATTCATGATAGGTATGCAGCCAGCTTTTGCAGGTATGAAAGATGATAGGTATGAAGGTAACATTTTCGTAGTTTTTGCAGGTAATGGTTCCCTAGTACCTTCTAAACTAACTCTAGCTCAAACTTTAGCAGAACATAAACCCACAATGCTGGCATTTTATGTGGATGATAGCAGCGATTGTAAACAGTATGCGGTCTTTATTTCTCAAACACAAGCATTCTATGGACGGGCTGCGGAGATTATTCCCATCGGTGTTGATACCATCCCCATGAAGGAAACCTACGACTCCACAGAACCAGGATATTACTATTCAGGAGCAGTACCACAAGTTGTCCTCTTTGACCAGTCGGGAAAAGTCATCTTGAACAAAACAGGTCAAGTACCTTTTGAAGAGATAGACGATAAATTTAGAGAAGTGTTTAATTTGTTACCCCGTGAGGAGTCAATTGAGTTCAAGCAGCGTTCATTTAATGAATATAGCAGTGAGTTGAGTCAGTAGATACAACAGGAGTCAGGAGTAAAACTCTCTTGCTGTCAAGGTTTCAATTTAGATTCTGTACCTCATTGATCGGCAATCTGCTGTATTTTTACAAAAAAAAACACAAAAGACTTAACTTCTGTGCAAGTCCGCTGGTGCGGACTGATTTTCTATATTCATCATTTCTCATATCCAGGTTGAAAATTTTCGTTTGTTCTGATACTGCATTTCCATTGCTGTCAAGAGATAATATTTAAACTACAGCTGACCAATGACCAATAACTAATTAGCTTTGTTCCGATGTCCAAAGTTTATACTACCCAGGAACTCATCCAAATTTTAGCAGCAGAACGTCAAGCTTGCTTGAAAGGAGAACGCCTAAAGTTAGAGGTGAGAGTTTCAGGCAATCCTGTTATAGACCAGTTTATCACAACCGAAGGGCTACAGAAGTTCACAGCCTATCAAGATTTTAAAGCCTCTATTCATGAATATCAAAGAGAAAATCTAGTTTCTGGAATTGTCTGGAAAAATTTGAATATTAAAAGTAAAACGTTGCATTATCCAGAAGTTGACGCACAGTTAATTGCATTAAACTCTGATTTAGAAATATTGACAACAGCGAGAAGTTCCATGCTCGAATTTTGGCAGGAAATTACATCTGAGATGGAATTATACTTAAGTGTTAGTAATGGCAAACAACACGCAAAAATCAACAAATTAGATGTAGAAAGAATTGCCCGAAGAACAGAATGGGTAGGTTTGATAAAATGGGAAAATACGAACTTTCTAGAAGTAATTTTACAAATGGGTTGGGGAAAACCAGAAGAAGCTGCATATAAAAGAGGAAGACCACATTCCGGTAGTGAATTTATTCATGCAGTCAACCCTGGTAATTATCCCATTGGTTGATTTCATCCGCGTTTATCTGCTGTTATGTTAATTAATCATTATTTTCATCAGGATAAAAAATATATCATTCCTTTATACATACGTATTTTGTGTTCCATTTGGTGTTTCAATTCCCATCATCAATAGTATTTAATTTCAAATTCTGAATTTTGAATTTCGAATTCTTATATCCTACCCATTGGGTAACTTGAGACATTCCCTTCCAACCTAAAAACTTACCAATAGGTTCTGCGCGTTGAATAGAAATGCGCGTGAAATTTCCTCCAACTTTTTCATACCACTGAAATAAAGTTTGTTCTCCTTCCAAAGTGACAACATTAGCAACCATCCTCCCTCCAGGACGCAACGCATTCCAACAAATATCAAAAAGTCCAGATGCTGTCACACCACCACCGATAAAAATAGCGTCAGGAGTGGGTAAATCTGGGATAACTTCTGGTGCTTTTCCGGCAATAATTTGTAAATTGGGAGTACCCAAAGCAGCAGCATTGTCGGCAATATAATTGAGTCTAGTGGAATTTTGTTCAACTGCGATCGCACGACATTTACAATTACTCCGCATCCATTCTATAGAAATAGAACCACAACCCGCCCCAATATCCCAGAGTAACTCCCCCGGTAAAGGTGCTAAACTTGATAAAGTCACCGCCCTCACTTCCCGCTTCGTCAACTGTCCATCATGGTGAAAAGCATGATCTGGTAAACCCGGAAAACTCGATAAAGCAACTGTTCCCCCATCAGCAATACATTCCACCGCAATAGTATTTAAAGCTGCGATATCTGTTTCATTCCAACTAGCCGCAGTAGCTGTTAAAATCCTCTCATGAATACCACCCATTCTTTCTAAAACAGTAAATTTACTATCACCATAACCCCGCTTTCTTAAAATTCCCGCCACAATTCTCGGTGTATTTTTCCCCTCACTCAAAATCAATAACTTCGCACCAGGATAAATATAAGATTGTAGTAAATAAGTAGGACGACCGCATAAACTTAAACATTCCACTTCCGTGAAATTCCATCCCAACCGAGAACAAGCTAAACTAAAAGCTGAAAGAGAGGGAATAATAGAAACTTCTGCAATAGGAATATGCTTGAGAATAGTTACACCCACGCCATAAAACATAGGATCGCCACTAGCTAAAATGCAAATTGATTCACCCCGACGTTGAACAATTTCTGCTATGGAATCCTGAAAAGGAGACTTCCAAATAATCTTTTCCCTAGTATCATTTGGAGATAAGATTGCTAAATGACGTTCACCACCTATGATAATATGAGCTTGGTCAAAGAGAGAACGAGCCATCAGACTTAATCCCTCAATTCCATCCTCACCTATGCCAATTATCGACAACCATTTTTTACTCAAGAAACCCTCTCTTTACGCCTCCGCGTGAAATAATTTTTAATTCTTACTGATTTTATGAACCAAACAATTACCCAAGTTGATACCTTGACCAACATACCATTTAAAGGAAATCCTGCGGCAGTATGCGTATTAGAAACTTCTCAACCAGACGACTGGATGCAAAAAATAGCCCAGGAAATTAACTTATCAGAGACAGCCTTTTTAATTAAACAAAACGACAAATATAACTTACGTTGGTTTACTCCAAGGGTAGAAGTTCTCCTTTGTGGTCATGGCACTTTAGCCAGCGCCCATGTATTATGGTCATAAGGACATTTATCACCTGATGAAGAAGCAAAGTTTGCAACTAAAAGCGGCATATTAACTGCTAAACTCCAAGGTGATTGGATAGAGTTGAATTTTCCGGTCAATCATTCCCAAGCAATTGCCACACCAGCAGAATTAAATGATATTCTAGGTGTAGAATGTCAGGCTGTATATTTAAATTCACTGGGTTATTTAGTAGAAGTTGCATCTGAAGATTTGGTACGAGAAATGCAACCAAATTTTCAACAAATGAAAATGTTACCACTTGGTAAGGTGATAGTTACTACTTTGACGGATTCTGGTTCAGATTATGATTTCATTTCGCGTTTTTTTGCACCAGGAGTAGGTATTAATGAAGATCCGGTCACTGGTTCAGCCCATTGTTGTTTAGCACCATTTTGGCGAAATACGTTAAATAAAGATGAATTTTTAGCTTATCAGGCTTCTAATCGGGGTGGTATAGTTAAGGTAAGGTATATTGGCGATGATCGTGTTCTTTTGGCTGGACAAGCTATAACTCTGATGCGTGGTGAGTTAATTACAAGTTAATTTTTTCTCACGCAGAGATGCAGAGACACAAAGAGAAGGAAGAAATGATATGAGTTTAAGATTAAATGCTGACTGGCCGATTGAAAATTTACCAGGATTAAATGCAACGGAACAAAACCAATTATTAGATTTTGGTATTAGTACAACTGGGGCGTTATTTAAACATGGAAAAACCCCAGAAACAAGGTTAGCTTTGGCGAGTAAATTGCAAGTACATCTTCAATATGTAAATAAATGGATAGCCTTAGCAGATTTAGCACGTATTCCTAGTGTAGGTACACAATATTGTGGTTTATTACTTCATGCAGGTGTGATTTCTTTGGCACAATTGGCGCAAATTCCTACTCATAGATTACACCAACAAATTCTGCGTTTGCAGGTAGCAACATTGCAGAGACGTGATTTATGTCCAGCTATAGAATTAGTAAAGCAGTGGAGTCAACAAGCGCGAACTTTTGTGACTGCTAATAAGTAGGTGACAGGTTAAAAGGTAAGGATTGAGGTGGTGGGGTATTGACAAGTGTGATAGGTGAGGCAGAATA
>CAKZGI010000131.1 GCA_936914905.1 uncultured Trichormus sp.
TAATTAAGTGGATTTTTCCTTTTGGTAGACGGTCAAAATTCCCTTCTACCATTTTCTTGACACCAAGTTAATTTTACGGACAGATCTAGGTATTAGTATGTAACAAATAAATAATTTGTCAATATCCCAAACTCCTTGATCACAATCAAATAAGTTTTCTCTTACTAAAACTTCATCTTCCGATTTTGCACACCAGCAGAAAGCACTTCAATTACTAATTATGGCGCACCTGTTAAGTGTCCATCATTATCTAACAAAGTTGCTAAACGTTCATTACTTGCCCAAAGTAAATCAGGAATGACATTATCAGCATCAGTAAAAATAATACCTATAGCAGTAGCAGTTTCTCCTCAACCACTTTCTCTAGACCAACGTGTGAGTTCTGTACAAATATTGTTAGACGATTTTTGATGTTTCCAATGCGGTACTTTTGTCACAAATAATTCTCCATTAATTATTTCATAATTAATTATTTCATAACGGTTGCCAGATAATGGCAACCGTTCAAGGTCTGAACTTGTCCAGCGTACTCCCTCATATATCTGGGTCATACGGACTCCTGTAATGGTGATAAATAATTATATTATAGAATTTTTAGAAATTTTGTTGTTATACCAAGTGGAAAAATTGTAGATATTAGAAATCGCTTTCTCAGGGGCTGGTAAAATAGCTACCCTACAAATTAAATTTCTAAGCCCAGAGAGCTAAAATTTGCTCAACAATTTGACGATTAACATCTTTGTTTTCTCCCAATGCTGTCATCTGATGCTTTTCTAAATTCCTGATTACTGCTGGAATCGTTTCTAGTCCAACACTATAGTGAGATAAACGAGTGGGGACACCGAATCTTTAGTAGTTACATTCCAAGTGGTTAGTCCAGAAAGTATCATTCCAGTAATTAAATTTGGTGCTAATTTAACTAATTCAATAGCCACTGCTGATAAAGCACCTTGCGCTACTAAAATTAAAGATTTTTTAATTACTGTTTGTAAAAAGTATTGTAACTGTTCTGCACAATCAATTGGACTATAAGCTTTCCGGGGTGTATCACTTTCACCACATCTTAATAAATCGGGAATGTAAATCATACTTATATGATTGGTATGATACTATTCGCGGCAAAATCGCTGCCAAAATTAACGTGATAATCCTATCCCAATGGGATGGATTAACAGTAAAGGAATTCCTTCCGGATCGGAATTTATCGGTTGATGTACTTCATAACCACAACGATAATTTTGCCAAGTATAAAACTGGGTGGTTGATGCTCTTAAAAGAGAGGAATTATCTAAAATTGGTGATCGCATGATCCTAAATTTCCATGGCTGCTAAAAAATGATGTGGGGATGGATAAACTTGTATCCTGCGTCTTTTAGCTTTTGATTAGACACCCACGTATTATAGGGGCGGTTACTCTTGTTTGTTGCATCCCAAATCACATTAGGTAAATTATTTTTTCTCAGTACATTATCAATTAATTCTCGACTCGTGAGATGGGAATCATCAACTAGGTTATAAATCCCTTGTAAGCGGTGATAGCGAGCAAATTCTATAACTCCAACAATATCTTCTAAATGCACCCAATTTGATATATCTTCCCCCTTACCAGGACAGGTTGTACCAGCTATTCGTCCAAATATTTTTACCAATTCTCTACCGGGTCCATAAATTCCCCCTAACCGCAAAATACAGACTCTGAGGGTTTCATTTTCTGCTGAGAGCAAAACATCTTCTGTTTTTCGGAGAATCTGAGTATTTAGATTAGGTGGTGCAGTTGGTGTTTCTTCATCGACCCATACACCATTTCTATCGCCGTATACAGAATGGCTACCTGTGTATATTAATTGCTGAATATTTGGTAAAGTACGCAATAATGAGACTAGATTTTTGGCAGTTTGTAGATAAGTTTCTTCATAAGTAGTTGCTGCTTTTGCTCCTACACTTAAGAGGACAACATCTTGATTTTGTAATACTGATTTTAGTGATTCTAGATCATTCCCTTCAGTAACTATCACTTTTTGAGCTACGGTTCTTAACCCTGGGACACGCTCAGGAGTAGTTGTGGTTGCAGTTATGATAAAGTTTTTATTTTGCTGCCAATATTGAGAAACTGCATAACCGACATAACCACAACCAATTATTGCTATATTCATGATGTTCTAAACAAAAAAATGTTCTAAACAAAAAAATTAAGTTACTTATGAGATTCTATTAGCAAAAATTGATATCATGAGAGTCTATAACTAATGACAGTTGCTACTTTCACCTATAGTATTTAAATACTACTCAGTAGAAAAGTTCTCATAACAAATGGATGGCGTAGAAGAATTTTTAGTCTATGTTTTAGAATCCAAAATCCCCAATCTAAAATTGTTTGACTGAGACTCCCGAATGTCTAAAATCCAAAATGCTATGGTCCCGTTCAAGTAGCTTTCTACAAAATATTGTAGAGGATTTAGTTATATAAGATACCATTGCTACAGAGATTATTTTCTCAGGAATATTACTAAGTTTCCCATATTGTAGGTACTCTTGAGAGCGTTTTTTATTTTTTATTCACTCTGGTTAGGTTCAGCGATGAATTGCACCATCAGGCATAATAGCTCCAGCTAAGTTAGCTCCAATAAGTTTGACTAGCAACCGATCGCCTGAGCGAATTCTAGCACCTGTTAAGTCAGCACCCCTTAAGTCAGCACCACTGAGATCTGCACCAATCAAATTAGCCGAGCGTAAATTTGCTTCTCTCAAGTCTGCTAACAGCAGGTTAGCTCTAAACAAGTTGGCTTCTGATAAATCCGCACCTCTAAGATTAACTTTGTGCATAAAAGTATCACTGAGATTAGATCCGCTCAAATTGGCATAACTCAGGTTTCTACCTGATAAGTCTCTATTACTTAGATTAGCTCTACTAAAATCTTTACCACTCAAGTCTGGATTCTGATTTGGTTGTTGATAGTTTGTTTGTCGTGGTTGGTTGTAGCTGGAAGATGGTTTTTTTTGTTGAGTTGGTTTAGAATTATTTGCAGTTTGAGATTTATCCCTTAAGGAACGTAATTTATCACGAGCTTCATTAAAGGCTTTCAGCTTGTCTTGAGCTTTCTGTTGCAAGCGGTGGTTGTCTTTAGGGAGTCTATCAGGATGCCAAACAAACACTAAATCTTTGTAAGCCTGGTTTACCTCTTCTAGTGTCGCTCCAGGCTCTAATTCCAAGACTCTGTAATACCGCTCCAGTTCGCTCATACAATGTTGGTAAAAATCAAATAATCATTAAATGAATTATGAGTGAAAAGCCATCGGTCATCCTCTAACAGGATTTTGGACTGACCCCAAGGATAAATCTGGGAGATTGAGTCACCTGTCACCTACTATCTCCCTAGTATAGTAATATACTGCCTTGATGTATATTAAAATTCAATGCGATCACTCAAATAATAAATCTTCAATAAATCTAATTTGATTGCCGCGCCAGCTTTGCTCCAAGTTTACATGGGTATCTCAACAGCGATCTCACAGACCAAAAACTAAACTGCATCCGGTTCTATTCTGAGATTGAAAATTTTCAGTAAGGATTCAGCTATTAGCGATCAGTAGTCAGCTTTTTCAGGCTAACGCCAAAAATATCTATTTGATAATTAACCAACTTCTCAAACATTCTCACTCCTGACTCCTGAATTCCTACAATTTTCAAATTCGACAAATCACCTGATTACACCATCTCTCCAGCGATTAATTGCTCGTAAATATGCCCCAATTGGTATCTGATAAACTTCAATGAAAATCCAAATCATAATTGATGAATGTGACAAAAAAGTGAGTACCGTCCAGATATATGGTATCCCCGAAAAGGGTACATTTCTACCTGGAGGAAAATAATAAGCTCCTATACCAATCAAAGTAGTAGGCAAGATTACAAAAGCAATTGCAGCCAAAACATAACCCCAGCCTAATTCCACACCTTCTAATTGGGCTTGATTCCACTTGTAGCCATTCCACCACCAAACCAGAGGTGGTTGTCGAGAAGGCATTTTAATTTGCTGTAATTCCAAATTGACAGTAAAAATCCCTTGGCAAAATTCACAAGACATCGCTTCCATTAACGGCATTTGGGAGATTTTACCGATTCGACAAACAGGACATGGGTAATCTCCTTGATAATTTAAAGATGATGAGAAAATTTGGGCATTGGACATCATCAAATTACTACTTGTCACTAAATTAATATTAGACCTGTCCATAAAAGCTGAAAAGCCTACTGTAAAGGCATTACAGGAGATTTAATTGAGATAAAACATCTATCGTTGCTGAACGTCAAAATGAGGGTTTGGGGATGAAAAGTTCGAAATTATCAAAGATTCTGAGAAACATAGCTTTCTAAAAAGGTAAATGTGAAATCTGATAATTCAAATACTATGGCTTAGTATAAATAATGAAGCATTTAAATGTAACCTAACTAATCCACATACCGCCTCTATCACCTGACTATAACGAACGATGTCGAGCTAGGCGAAATCTGTCACTACATAAACATACCCCTTGTTGTGGTGTCATTTCTGCTTTACGTCTTCCTCCAGAAGCAATTAACCTAACTTTTCTTTTTTCATGTTCTGCTTGTTTTTCTCTATGCCTTTTTTCTGCTAATCCTACTAATGTGATAATATCTTCATATTTGACTCCAATCAATCACTTTGATTCCTCTGGGTATGATTCTATTGTTTTTAAGGGAATTGTCATTATTGATACTTACATTTTTATCTAATCTGTTTATTTTCTCATACAATTTATTTTAAAGATAGGTCTTTTTTTAAAAAAAAATCAACTAAAAATAATTAAGTGTCAGATTTTTCAAGATTTAAGTACAGGAGTTAGAGGAATAATAACATAGAAGCGCATAGAATAAATATCTGCTTCTGCTCCTAACTCCTACCTCCCCTGAAGGGCTGTGATTGATTTTTCCATCTTAAGGGATTATACAGTTCCCTAAACTATGTTATCCTCATCTGAGGTCGAAAGGTAATTATTATGATTGTTTTCGAGTTCAAAGCCAAAGGCAAGTGCAATCAATATCGGAAAATTGATGAAGCAATACGGATCACTCAGTTCATCCGTAATAAATGCTTACGGTTTTGGATGGATAATTCATATATAAAACCTTACGACTTCAATAAATACACTACTGTTTTGGCTAACGAGTTTGATTTTGCTGATAAATTAAACTCAATTGCAAGACAAGCAGCAATATAAAGAACGGCTTTTGCGATTAAAAGATTGTTTGATAATTGCAAAGCTAAAATTCCTGGTAAAAAAGGATATCCTCAGTTACAGAAAAGTAACCGTTCTGTTGAATATAAAACTAGCGGTTGGAAATTATCAGATGACCAGAAACACATTACTTTCACAGGAAAATGTGGTATTGGTCAACTAAAATTAATTGGAACTTGGGATTTACATTTTTACCAAACTTAAGCAAATTAAGAGAATCAGATTAGTCAAGCGTTCTGAGGGTTATTACGTTCAATGTTGTGTAGATCCAGAACGAAACATTGACATTGAGCCAACGGGTAAAACCATAGGTTTAAATGTTGGTTAAAACAGCTTTTACACCGATTTCCAAGGGAATAAAGTTGATAATCCCAGATATTTACGAAAATCAGAAAAGGCTTCAAAACGACTACAAAAAAGTGTTAGTCGTAAAAAGAAAGGTTCTAATAATCGTAAGAAAGCTATTAACCGTCTTGCTAGAAAATACTTGAAAGTTTCACGCTAGCGTAAACACAATGCTGTAAAGACAGCATTGTGTTTAGTCAAATCTAAGGATTTGGTGGCGTTTGAGAAACTGCAAGTGAAAAATATGGTGAAAAATAGCAAATTAGGTAAGTCAATTAGTCATGTTAGCTGGTCATTATTTACTCAATGGTTAGAATATTTAGGCAAAATATATGGGCGTGTGATTGTACCAGTTAGACTGCAATATACTAGCCGAGATTATTCTAGCTGTGGGGAAACTATAAAAAAATCATTGTCAGTGAGAACTCATATTTGTCAGTGTGGGTGCATACTTGACCATGACCACAACGCAGCAATTCATATTTTGTCAGAAGCATTAAAACAAACTGGCTATGACTTAAGTACGGTGGGGGAGACCGGAACTTTCAACCCTTGTGGAGAGATGACCCTCTACATAGATTTGGTAACAAGTTTAGGCAAGGTTGCTCGTTGAAGCAAGAATCCTCGCGTCTTTAGACTGGGTAGCGTCAATTCTGGATGAGCTGACAGTGGGATTAGATCTGCCTGCGTGATCGTAAGTATGGCAGCTAATGGAACAATTGCGAATTGAGTACAGTACAATTATCTTTTTAACCACCCACTTTTTAGAAGAAGCAGATAGTCTTTGTAACCGAGTTGTGATTATGAATCAGGGTAGAGAGATTATCACTGGTTCACCGACAGAGTTAAAAGCAGCTATACGGAAACCAGACGCAACTTTAGACGATGTATTTATCCACTACGCAGGAAATTAAGCTCATTTCCCGCTTCAATCCTTTGACTTATGAAGTCCATGCTTTACCGGGTGCAATGCTGGCAAATGGCTCAAGTATTTATGGATTCTGGTTAGACTGTATAATTCTCTTGCTAACATTAATAGGTTTAACCTTCATCTGTGGATGACTTTATCCACGGGTGGCAATGTAATCTCGAGAAAAACAGTCTTATGAGTTTGGATAAACCCTCTGAAGAATATGCCGCAAGGGTTATGGAAACGGTTCCATTATTGATGTGGTTTATCCGAGCCGAAATGCGGACTCACAGTTCTGACTCTAGTTGTGATCGCTCGCTTTTCTCAATCGCAATCCTGGTGCTTCTTTATCTGAGGTAGCAGATCATCTTAGTGTTACCTGTGCTACAACTTCAACAACTATAGAAAGATTATTCCAACGCAATCTGGTGAAACGTACTGATAATCCTTAAGAACGACGACGAGTAGTTCTCAATTTGACCGGAGAGGGAAAACTGCTATTAGAACAATCCCAGGAAAAAACTCGTGCGGAAATTGCGGAAATTTTAGAAGGTTTGACACCAGAGTAACTATCACATATTGAATCAGGCTTGACTCTACTAAAAAATGTCTTCGAGCAAACAGAAACCAACTCACCATAACAGCAAGGCTGCACAACACGATCCTTTGGCAGCCATGAGATTTCGAGATTATCGGCTATTTACCATTGGGCGTGTACTCCTCTTCACCGGGGGACAAATGCAGACCGTGGGGCTGGGTTGGGAGCTTTATGAGCGGACAAATTCAGCGATAGTATTAGGTGGAATAGGACTGGCGCAAGTTCTACCAATGATTGCACTAACTTTGATTACAGGACATATTGCTGATAAGAGCGATCGCAAACGCATTACTTTATTCTCAATTTTGCTGCTAGCCCTTTGCTCAATAGCTTTAGCAGTTATTTCATTTAATAAAGGTGCAATTTTTCTAGTTTATGGTTGCTTATTATTAACAGGTGTAGCCAGAGCATTTCTCAAACCTGCCGGTGATGCACTGATGTGGCAGTTAATACCCACGAGTACTTTTACCAATGCAGCAACTTGGAATAGCAGTAGCTTTCAATTAGCATCAGTAATTGGGCCAGCTTTGGGAGGATTCAGCGTTGCTCTTTTCGGAAATGCGACAGGGGTATATATATTAGCCGCATTGGCAGCACTATCATGTTTTTTCCTCACAGCCGCAATTAAACTACAAAAAACCAACTTTGCCAAAGAACCAACATCTTTAAAAACTCTAGCTGCTGGTGCCGAATTTGTTTGGAATAATCAACTAATTCTTGCAGCCATCACCCTCGATTTATTTGCAGTCTTGTTAGGTGGTGCAGTTGCATTATTACCCATCTTTGCCAAAGATATTTTGCAAGTCGGTCCCGTAGAATTAGGCTATTTACAAGCAGCCCCATCCATAGGTGCATTGATTATGGCAGCATTATTGGTATATTTGCCACCTATCCGCAAAGCCGGGCCTGCCTTACTTTGGTCAGTTGTCGGGTTTGGGATTGTGACAATTATTTTTGGGTTATCCCGTTGGGTCTGGCTATCGTTGTTGATGTTGGCACTAAGTGGGGCTTTAGACAGCATTAGCGTGGTGATTCGTCATACTTTGGTGCAAATTCGTACTCCTGACCATTTGCGGGGCCGAGTTGCGGCTATAAATAGTGTATTTATCAGTGCTTCCAATGAATTGGGAGGTTTTGAATCTGGTTTGACTGCGGCTTTATTGGGGCCTGTTTTGTCTGTCGTTGGTGGAGGTGTGGGGACGATTTTAGTAGTGGTAGCAACAGCAATGATTTGGCCAGAAATTTGCAAATTGGGGGCTTTGCATGAGGATTAATCATCTGAATCAGGATTTGGAAGATTTAAGCCCAAAGGGTGTAAGGGTATAGGGTAATACAGTTTAGATAAGCCTTTACATACCTCGGTTTTTTTGTGCCTTCGTACTTATACTTAATATTGCTGCAATTATATATTGCTGAGTTAAACTGACAAGTAAGTTAATACAAGAAATTCATCGGCTGCTCTTCGGTTTGGGCATTACTTACAATGGGACACTGGCAATTTCTGATACAGAAAAAAGGCGATCGCGCTTGGCAAACTTTGGAATCGCCAACTCTGCAAATTTTAGCAGGTAAGTACAGAGTTTTGGCTCGCTCATACCTACCAAATACAGATGTAGAAGTGCGGGTAACTCACTCCTCAATCCAGAAAGTTCCGCCCAAAGGGCGAATTTTTAAGAGTTTGCGCCGCACTAATGCAGATGGACTTATGACGGTAATTCCCTTTACTGAACTCAAACCTGGCATTTGGGAGTTACGATGCTCTGGCGACTTAATGACGGATATGCTGGGTAAATCCTGGCAATATAGCCTGCTCATTAAAGTCTTTCCCCAAGAGACTACTGAGCAGCCATATCTGGGTAATAATGATCAATTTGAAAAAAAACTGGATGAATCTGCCATTACTTCGCCTCCTCACCTTGATATCAATGCTTTATTAACACAAACAGAAGAAGATATAATTATTAATCAGCCTGTGAGCCCAGTCTTATTCAAAAGCGAGACAGCAGAACAGCTTTTACAAAGCTTGATAGATTTAGCTTTACCCAACCCAGAATCACCAGAGGAAGATCCCACATTTGAGGATTTTCACCCTGTATCCTCACCTTCACTAATTCATCTATATCTAGAACAGGACAACTACATAGCTCCTTGGGGAAAAACTTTTACATTAAATGGCCGTGCAGAACTAGCAGCAACGGAAAACCCAAAAGATCAAACAATATCTATAATTAACCTTGATCAACTGCAACTATTCATTGAACTGCGATCGCCCTTAGAATCAAAAGTATTAACTCAATTCATTCAGCCTTTACCAAATAAAATCCTGCCGTTTACCTTCGCTACCTCCATTAATATTCCCACTGAGTGGGAATCAAAATTGATTTTGGCAGATATTAATTTATATGGTGCTGTTAACAACGAAAAGGAAGTTAGATCTTTAGGTACTCACGCTGTCACAATTACAGCCAGTGTCAAAGAATTACTAACAGTTACTTTACCAAAATCTCATCCACCATTATTAGCTGAAAGCAACCAACCACTAATTTCTCCCACTACAGCACAACCAGAAAAACCAAACAAAGTTAGTTTAGAACTTTTCAATCTAGTCAAAACTCCCAAATTAGCTCAATTCCATATTTTTAAGCCATCTACAAACAAACCTCTACCACCACGAATTAAACCAGTAATTGTCTTAAATGGGGTTTCGCCAGAACTGCCGAAATTGCCACGAATTAACAAAAATATAATTGCAGAATCCCTCATATCTGAAGTAAATATCAAGACACCTGGTACAATCGCTCCCATAAATCTGGAAAAATTAGTACTCAAACCAATTAAAACTGGTTTTCCTTATCTAAAACGTTTAAAACCGACTCCAGAACCGGAACAAGAAACAAAAACCCATCTGCTCAATACCCCAGACACTCAGTTAACTCAGTTATATGAAACAGAACATACACTGGAATTATTACCCAGTTATGAAACTGAAGATCAATTTCGTGGGGAATTAATCACAAATACTAGTCCTGAATTTTATACTCTAAATACTGAAGAATTAATCACAACAGAAACACCAGCAACAGCAGCAACATCTCCTCTTATTCAGAAATGGATGCAAAGCCAAGAATACATTTTACCTGAAGGTATCACTTTGGAATACCAAGAGGATGATAGTGAAGAATCAACTTCAACTATGAGTGCAGAAGACCAGAGTGTTGAGATTGAGTTACCTTTAAATATAGATACGAATTTAGATGTAAATTTAAATCGGGAAGTAGAATCTGAGGCAAACAATTTAGAACTTCCTGATTTAGACACCAATGAACCAACTCCAGAACCTGAAAACATACCCTCTTGGTTGTCTAGAGAAATCGTGATTGACGATATATATATTAGCTTGAGCAATGAGGATAACAATCACCTTTCTGAAGAACAGCAACCAGAACCAGAAAATTCATCTCCTCCTGCGCTTAATTCCTTACCAACACCCCAACTATTTCTACCCAGTGGTGAATTATTAGCTGGTGCATCTATCAATGTACGTTTAGAAATATCCGAGATAGCTTCCACTGTGGCAATCAAGTTATGGGTTGAAGATTATCAAACTCGTACTTTACTAGATGGACCTCATCTGATTAAAGACTTGCGGACGACTCCGTGGGGAAATTGGGAAGCGATAACTCAACTAATTGTACCTTTAGGCTGTGTAGAAATTCTTGTCGGTGCGATCGCTCTCGATTTAACTAACCAACAGGAAAGTCATAAAGTAACAACAGTCAAAACTATAATTCCTCCCAACTTACCAAGTATGCAAATAGATGAACTATTGGATCTTTGACTTATGAACTACCTCCCCTTAATTCGTTGAGGACGATAGATTTTTTAGGCAAAAGGCAAGAGGGAAGAGGTTTTGAGTAATTTTACTTTTAGTTACATACTTCTCTCCAAGAAGCCGGTACGCGTCTACGGTTTTTTTACGCCTTTCTACTTAGAAACATACATTGCTATTAAACGTTTTTTTGGTAAAAATCATGAATCAATCCAATAAAATTGGAATACTTGAACAGTTTGTCAACACAGTGATGGGGGTAAAAACTGGTAATCAACTACAGTCTCTAAATACAGCAGTGTTACCACACAGGAGCTAGATATCAAGGTAGTTTTAGTTTATACACTAGGGGCTATCCTCCAAATAGGAGTGATCATTCTTGTGTTGCTGGGATGGGAATGGAAAAATTAGTAATGTTTTTTAATAAAAATTCTTCTTTTCCTAGTTGGTTTAGCACTTTATTTACCGGATTATTTTTTGCTCTATTAAGCATCCGTTTACGAATTTTCTCTCTTTTAGAGAAGACTGGTTCTCGTCTGACTTATGACCAGGTAATCAGAGCCAGATAGTCTCCTCCACCTTTAGTATTTCCCATAGTTTGGATGATAATTCCCGTTTTGCGGGTAATTTCTTCCAAATTAGTTTGGCAGGATGAGAATCACCAATTTCTAGTGTTGCCGTTAATTCTATTTGTGGTACATCTGGCTTTAGGGGATACCCGGAATACGATTTTTACCGTAGAACGGAGATTAGCTGCGGCTGTTCCTGTTGTGATTTTGGGTCCTTGCTTATCTGCAATAGTGGTTGCAGCAATTTATTGGCAAAGTATTCCTTTAGCGGGAATGATTTTATCTTTTTCTTGTCTGTGGCTAACTTTAGCTTCTGTATTAGTATTGAGAATCTGGCAATTAAATGGATCTGAGCCTTTCTATCCTTTAAAGCTTGCACCTGTGGAGAAGTAAAACTCAAAATTATAACCAGCTATGTGATGGCTACGCCTGCCACAGGCATCGCACAATTTCAGCATCAGAGATCGCTGATTTCACCATCATTATTATCACTATTATCATTATTATCACTATTATCATTATTATCACTATTATCATTTATAATAACGCTCCATACCACCACAGAAAGAGACAGCGACTTTATCATCGCTCAAACCCTAGATTCTATAGCCTCAGACATGCTTCGCGTTCACGCAGTGTCCCCGAAGGGAGATGTTCCACTTTGTTCCACTCAGAATGACAAATTATACCTTTTCCAACAGCCTCTTAGCGATCACAAAGAAAACCAAAAACATCTAAAATCTAAAATCTATCTATCATAACACAAAAATAATTTTCCAAGAGGTATAATATATCAATCAAGATGGATATTGGTTTGATCTTAATCCCATTTAACAAGAATCACCAAAATTTAGATTATGAATAATCAACACCAGTCAAATAATTTAGATTTTGATAATCGGGGTAATTCGCAAACATTAAATAATATCGTCTACGATATCAAAGAACGCAAGCAATTTATTTAAAGGGAATCAGGATTGGTTTTGGAGTGAGAGTTTCAGCCCCGACGGCAAAACCATCGCTACCGCATCCGATTAACAATACAGCGCGGTTTTGGCCTGTGCGGAATCTAGACCGATGACTTGTGGATAGTTGTGATTGGTTCGGAAAGTGGATTAAATAAGGTGTAAGAGTGCCAATAATATCTATACCCTAGAAGG
>CAKZGI010000132.1 GCA_936914905.1 uncultured Trichormus sp.
ATTAAGTGGATTTTTCCTTTTGGTAGATGGTCAAAATTCCCTTCTACCATTTTTCTGACACCGAGTTAATTTTCCTGACAGGTCTAATATAATAGCTGGGAAAGATATACGAACTTAGCAAATTCTATATAACTATATGGTTCTACTCCAAGCCGGACACAGAAGACGATTCCCAATCAAAAATCCAAAATGGTATAAGGAGGCAGCAAGTTATGAATCAAACAGAAGCTACGTTGAGAAACGAAGTTCGAGAAATTGCAGAAGTAGCATTTCATCGCAAGCTGATTTCAGGATATGCTGATGGAGCAGATATCAATGAATACCAAATTGTCTACCAAGGAAAACCTAGACATATTTCTCTGGAACAAGCTCGTCTTTTTTTGATAGATTTGCTATATAGGAGTCAGATTTATTAATATTTCGTGAGGTTTTACAGACAATACCTTCGCCAATTTATGACGGTTAAACGCTTGTAGTACCAGGGCTCGTAGTACCAGGATGAATATCTCTACTGTCGTTATGTTTTGTGCAAGTCCCGATACTCTTTTCTTGGCGAAGGTAATGAAATTCCCTAACTACTCAATGCCTTGATAAACCGTTGCAAACTCTTAAACACACTGGGTTTTTTGGCTGGTGTTCCTTCACTGGTTGTTGCTGGTTGTCCTTTCATGAGGATCATGTCTATTTCTTCACCAGAGGGTCGTTTGGGTAATTCAGCAATTTTTTCATATTCGTTGTTGCTTTCTAGCCATATTTCCCACTGTCCAGGGTAGCAGCGAAAAAGGGCAGATTCATCATCGATGAGACGCAGATAATAACAAGATTCAATGGTACTGATGAAACGTCTGCGGGTTTCTCTGGCTGCGTAACCAATACCCACGACTCCAGAATCTTCTAAACGGGGATTTAACAACACGATGGGGCGTGTATCTATTATTTCACACATTTTTTCTAATTGAGGTACCTCTACGGATGTAGGGGCAATAAATAGAAAGATTTCATCTTCCGGTTGAATTTTCGTTTGTAAAGAAGCAGCCCTCCCTGTACCAATATCTTCCACTTTGAATGGTACATCTTGCCAGTCACGACGGGCTAAAGCAGCCGCACCAGCATCAGCAAAAAAGACTTTGACACGGGATTCATATTCAGCAAACACGGGTATAAATTGTTCTGCCACTGGCATGAATTTGAGTTCTGGGAACAGAAAATCAACTTGAATACGAGTCACGCCATCTGCTAAGGCAGATTTTACCGCTTCACGAGATTGTGTGATCGCTTCTTCTAGGGTTTTGGGTAGTTCAGCCATAATTTAGAGATTTGATAAACTGTCTGGGTCAATATTCAATTCTCGCAGCTTGGCCGCTAGACGTTCAGCTTCTTGTTTTTTTGTTCTACTACTGCTTCCAGTGTGGGTACTAGCTGTCCTTATGCGGTAATATCTCCAATTTTTTCAATCCTTTCAAACACCCTCTAAGCACGCCACCGCAATAATATACTCTTAACAGGATTGATGAATTCTCGTTTTTCAGATGTGGCGCGAGCAAATTCTCGTTTTAATTGATAATACCATTGTGCTTGCATATCTGAATCTTTAATTAATCGCAACACAGGATTGTATTTAAGCCCAATTTGCTGTTTTCCTACTACTGTTCGGTCTTGTCCCAGAAATTTCCGTGCCAAGATCTGAATCAGAGGTTTGAAGATTCTTAACCAAGCAGGTATGCCATAAAGCACAAAATTTACTTCTGTTTCTGTTTCAGAAATTGGTGTAACTGCTGTCAAGTTAGAAACTCGATGTTTGCCAAAAGTAATTTCTTCTATTCTCACACCAGGTAAACGAAAAGAAATTTCTACTTCGGGAATACCACCACCAACTAACCAATATAATAGGCTCATATTCTCCATATTCTCTGAAAGCTTATGTCGTCGGACTGTAAACCCGTAAGGTGAAGGATCAAATTGTTTAACTTCTTGATGCAGTTTTCCGCTTCTCCACCACCATACCCGATGCACATAAGGAGAATGGGCAGGATCCATTAAACCTGTCACTGCATGATCTATAAAACAGGGAAACCGTATCACTTCTACTAGATGGGGTCGTTGTTCAATAACACCTGATACTACAGGAACTTCGTTTTCCACAGGACTGGGTTGAGATTTATCCCCATCTGACATATATATCCAAATGTTCCCTTGAGTCTCTTGTATTGGATACGATTGCACATCAAAGCGACTTAAATCGGTCTTTTGCTCTGGTAATAAGGATGGAATCCCTACACAACGTCCTTTGGTATCAAACCGCCAACCGTGATAACAGCATTCTACTTCTTGTCCATTGAATCGGCCACAACTTAAGGGTACAGCGCGATGAGGACATATATCTCGCACGGCTGAAACCTGACCATCTTTGCTTCTAATCAGCAGTATGGGTTCTTCTAAGAAAATCTTCGCCACCATCTTACCTGGCCTGAGGAGATAACTAGGTAGTGCATAGTACCAAAGATTACGTAGTAAGAAGTTGTTATCTATCATAACAATTAAGATTTGATGTTTGAAATATACGTCTTTTACCAAAAAAAGCTCAAGTTTTCTGCTATTAACTATAAATATCAAGTTTACGTAGCATCAAGTCTCATATGTTAAACGAGTCGATTTTTTCAGATATTAAGAACCATTGGGCAAAAGGATCTATTCTCGCGGCTTGGGAGGGTAATATACTCAAAGGTTATCCAGATGCTACTTTTCGTCCTGATGCACCTGTGACTCGTGCGGAATTTGCGCCGATTATTTAGACAGCTTTACCAAAACAATCATCATCTCGTCTTGGTATCACGTTCATAGATGTACATACACTGGCTAATCATTGGGCAGCTAAGGTGATCGATAGCTTCAGCATATCAAACAAATTATCTCTCTGGCTATCCCAATCTTTCTTTCAAAGCCCGTCAACTAATCCCCCGTGTGCAAGCTTTAACCGCTTTAGCTTCAGGGTTAGGTTATGGGGTGAAAGGAGATGTGATCGCTACTGTGAAAAAACATTATACTGACTTTGGGCAAATTCCCAGTTATGCTATGAATGTGATCGCAGCAGCAACTCAACAAAGTATAGTTGTTAACTACCTGGTGCCTATCTAAACTTCACAGATATAGTATAAAATTTGATAAACTCATAAGCCAGCAGCGGGATTTGAACTCGCGACCTTCCGATTACAAGTCGGATGCACTACCACTGTGCTATGCTGGCGTATTGGTGAATGCCTTAAAACACTCAACGATTAATAATCTTAGCATAAATAAATAATTTGTCTAGGGGTTATAGAAAAAAATTCCCCAATGCCCCATGCCCCATGCCCCATGCCCCATGGGTAAGTTCTAATCAAATATCATCCCCAAGGTAACTATACTAAAAACGGTTAAAAAGTGTCATTCTGAACGTTCGCGGAGCGTCTCTGAAAGAGATAGTGAAGAATCTCCGAGATACTTCGCTGCACTACGTTACGGGTGGCTTACGCCACGGTGCGCTATCAGTATGACATAAGTCCAAGTTTCACCCGTTTGCAGTATATAATCCCGTAGATCAAGGTAAAAATATTTGGTACAGTTTTAAGTCTGTATTCCTGCTGACGCGGCTGAGTAAAAATACAGAAAAACATTATTATTTACAAATCATCAGCATGGCAGCATTGATCGGACGAGATTTATTAGGTCTGGCGGATCTTAGTTCCACAGAACTGCAAGAACTTCTAGAAATGGCAACTCAACTGAAGTCACAACAGTTAAAGTTGCATTGTAATAAGGTTTTGGGTTTATTGTTCTCCAAAGCATCAACTCGCACACGAGTAAGTTTTACTGTAGCAATGTATCAGCTTGGTGGACACGTTATTGATCTCAATCCTAATGTGACGCAAGTAAGTAGGGGAGAACCTGTACAAGATACCGCTAGGGTATTGGATCGTTATTTGGATATTCTTGCAATTCGTACTTTTGCCCAGCAAGAGTTAGAAATATTTGCGAATTATGCCAAAATTCCTGTAATTAATGCCTTGACCGATTTAGAACATCCCTGTCAGGTGTTGGCTGATCTACAGACGATTCAAGAATGTTTTGGGACTTTGGCTGGTTTAACTTTAACTTATGTGGGTGATGGAAATAATGTAGCTAATTCCCTCATGCTGGGTTGTGCTTTGGCAGGAATGAATGTGCAGGTTGCTTTTCCTTCGGGATATGCACCTGATGCGGAAATTGTAGAAAAAGCTAGGGCAGTAGCTAATAATAAAACTGAAGTTGTTCTCACTCATGACCCCAAAGCAGCCGCACAAGGCGCACACATTCTATATACTGATGTTTGGGCAAGTATGGGGCAAGAAGCAGAAGCTGACAACCGCTTACCAATCTTCCAACCTTATCAAATTTCTGAACAATTATTAGGTCTTGCCGATCCACAGGCAATCGTTTTACACTGTCTACCAGCCCATCGCGGTGAAGAAATTACTGAGGAAGTAATCGAAGGTTCTCAATCAAAGGTTTGGGATCAGGCAGAAAATAGATTACACGCTCAAAAGGCTTTACTGGCTAGTATTTTAGGGGCAGAATAACAGTATTGGTAGTGGGTAATGGGTAATGGGTAATGGGTAATCAATTCTATTTTTCCCAATCACCAATTACCTATCACCAATAACTAATTACCATTAATCTTTAATTGAATCTTGTTAATAAGGGGTTTTTGTAGTACAAATGCTCTAGGGACATTTATAATTACTTCCCAATAAATTTATGGAAAAACTAACTGAAGCTCAACAGGAATTGTACGAATGGTTGGCAGAATATATCCGAGTGAATCAGTATTCACCCTCAATTCGCCAAATGATGCAAGCGATGAATCTGAAATCGCCGGCACCAATTCAAAGCCGATTGGAACATTTACGCAACAAGGGATATATTGACTGGAATGAAGGTAAGGCACGAACTATTCGGGTTTTACGTCAAACAAAGCAAGGTGTGCCGATTTTAGGCACTATTGCAGCTGGTGGTTTGATTGAACCCTTTACAGATGGGGTGGAACATTTAGACTTTTCTAATTTATCATTACCTGCCCATAGCTATGCTTTGCGGGTTGCTGGGGATAGCATGATTGAGGATTTAATTGCTGATGGTGATGTGGTGTTTTTGCGTCCAGTACCAGAACCCAATCATTTAAAAAATGGCACTATTGTTGCGGCTAGGGTGGAGGGACACGGTACAACTTTAAAACGTTTTTATCGTCAGGAAGATATGGTAACTCTTAAACCTGCTAATCCTAAGTATAAACCGATAGAGGTACCTGCTATGCATGTGGAGGTGCAAGGTTATTTGGTGGGTGTTTGGCGAGGGTATAACTAGAGACTGGGGTAGATGAGGGAGATGAGGGAGATGAGGAAGTAATTTTCCTAATGCCCAATGCCCAATCACCAATCACCAATCACCAATTATCTTATGTATATAACGCGAAAGCCAGTGCAGAAGTCGCCTTCTTTCTCTCTCAAGTTGCCGTTTGTGAGGGAGAATAGTGGTAGCTATCACGTTAAGCCTGCATTACCAGGATGTCCAAAAATGCCTTTATCTCTGCAATTGCGGGGATATCAATGTCAAGCTATGACTACCTGGTTTGCTAAAAATGGCAGAGTAACGCTAAAAATGGCTACTGGTAGTGGTAAAACGATTACTGCGTTGGCGATCGCTTGCGAGTTTTATCATCAGATAGGCTTACAAGTCTTGTTAGTGGTGTGTCCTTACGGTCATCTTGTCAGCCAATAGGCAAGGGAATGTGAGAAATTTAACTTGCAACCGATTTTGGCTTTTGAAAATTTACGTAATTGGCAAAGTCACCTTTCAACGCAAATTTATAATCAGCGTTTTAATTCTCAAAGTTTTGTGACGATAATTACCACTAAGTCGACTTTAATTGGTGATGGCTTTCAGTCGCAACTTAAATATTCTCCACCAAAAACTCTAATTTATTGGGGATGAAGCCCATAATTTGGGCGCGCCTAAATTAGAGGAAAGTTTTCCCTGGAATGTGGGGTTACGACTGGCTTTATCTGCGACACCGGAAAGATATTTTGATCATGGTGGTACACAATCTTTATTTGATTATTTCCGAGTTGTTTTACAACCTGACTTGAATTTGCAGGATGCGATCTTACAAGGAGCTTTGGTACATTATTGATATAATCCAGTTCTCGTGGAGTTAACTGGAGCAGAAAGTCTTGCTTATTTAAAGTTAACCAAAAAAATTGGGCGTTCTCTTCAGTATCGAGAACCGGAAAACGGTGATGTTGGAGATTTTGAAGACAAGGAAGATATCAAATCTTTATTAATGCAACGTGCTAGGCTAATTAGTGCAGCAGAAAATAAATTAACAGCTTTGCGAGAACTAATGGAAACTCGCAACGATACAACCCACACTCTATTTTATTGTAGTGATGGTTCTCCAGAAACTGGGCATTATTTATCTCTGCTTCAACTCAAAGCTGTGGCGAAAATTCTGGGTGTAGATTTGGGTTATAAAGTCAGCACGGGAGCAACGTGATTTTGTGAGGTGGGGCAAAACGTGTGCTTTTAGCTACGCCAACCACAGACATCGCTAAAATATTTTTCTGGAATTAAAGTCAAATAAATCACATCAAACAAATAAGATTGCAAGACAAAGTATCTTCTCAAAATATCCTAAGAAGACTTGCATTCAATAATTTGTGGCTGGTGGGAATAAGCTGCTTACGTCAGTAAGCAAATAACCAGGTATTGATTAGCATAGAAAATTCTGTGAAATGGGAGTTGTACGTCTAAAATATTAGACAGTTTGAAGATGGATAAAAGAGGTAAAAATGGAATTACAGAAATTATGCCAACTTCCAGCTATCCATTGACAACGAAGATTTAACATAATTTCCGCATTTTCTTTTAACCAAAATTTACTGTTTCCTTTCATTCTTAAATTGACAACTTGTATGTATACAATATTTTAATTGTACGGTAAATGATTTTTATCGATGCCTATTTTGAGTTTAGTGATCGCACACGTTTTGCCCCACCTCACAACATCGCGTTGCTCCCATTCTACCTGAAATTTCTCAATCAAATCAGATAGAGTGATAAAACTTTCATCAGCAGTTCTATCTTTTTTATAACGTTGAAGTTTACCAGATTTAATTAACTGCATTAAACCTTGTACACCGATTAATCTATGCTGACCATCTAAAGCATAAATTGTCACATTTTCTTCAGAAATATTCAGTAAACTGACTTTAGCATCTTTATCTCAAGGTATAAAATCAGTAGTAGCTTTTTTAGCCCGTCCTTGACTATCCCACTCCGCTACTTTGGGGTTATCTAGCCAAGGTTGATTAATTACCACCAAAACAGCCGGAAATTTATGGTTTTTTCTAGCTGCTAAATACTATACTAACGGTGTTTGACGCGACCAGTCAACATAACGTTGTTGAATTTCATCAATACTATCAGCGTCAATTTCAATATTCTCTGTCTCTGAGTTGTACTTTTTTTGCAGCAGGGGTAAACCAGACGCAAAATATACCCGTCCCGCGAACCATTCCAATGTAACATAACCGATATCAGGCTCAGTACTACCAATTTCCGTTTTTTGGACAAGAATTTGGTCTTTCTTCTCTAAAAATCTCTCTAGCAGTAAAGCTAATACGTGTTTTTCCTTATTTTCTCGTTCTAAATACTCGTTAGCGAGTTGACTAATTAGTTCTTATGTACTATTATCATTCATGGGAATTTTTGAAAACTAGAGTATATAAAATAGCTTTTAATGTTTAAAACATTCGATATAGTAATTTTTCTTTTAAACAGACCTAACAAATGTTATAATGAAAATTATATCGCCTAACCTACAGTTGCTGTAGGTTGTGGTTACTATTCAGTTACATTCTATACATATAGAATTATTAGAGTCCGCACAGGCGGACTCTCTTCGTGTGCCGGCAAATTTTGTTCTCAGCGCCGCTGATTAAGTAAATACAACAACAAATGAATTTATAAAAATGTCTGTTTAAGTAAGGAATCAAAAAATGACTCCTGAACAACAGCCAGAAAATAAAAATCAGCAAAGCCATACTCTAGCAGAGTTAATTGAAGATATTCAAGTTCTTACTACAGAAATTCAAGAATTGTATTTTTTAGATCAGATACCTTGGGTTGTAGGTTATTCGGGTGGAAAAGACAGCACAGCTACTTTACAGCTTGTGTGAAATGCGATCACTGAACTTCCACCTGAAAAGCTAACTAAAAAATATATGTTATTACTACAGACACATTAGTAGAAAATCCTATTATTGCTGCTTGGGTTGGTAATTCTTTATAACAAATGAAATCTGAATCGCAAGCCCAAGGATTACCCTTTAAAGCCCATTTATTGCAGCCAGATTTCAAAGGAACATTCTGGGTAGGATTGATTGGTAAAGGTTATCCAGCTCGAAAAGGGAAATTTCGCTGGTGTACAGAACAGCTTAAAATAAATCCCTCGAATCGCTTTATTTGCGATGTTATTCGTAATAATGGAGAAGCAATTGTTGCATTGGGAACTAACTGGTAAGGCTGAAAGTGTAAAACGTGGTAACAGAATGAAAAAGTTAGAAGCCCAAAGCGTAAGGGATCACCTAAGTCCTAACATGAATTTGCCAAATTCGCTGGTTCATAGTCCTATTGAGGATTGGCAAAATGATCATGTATGGATTTATTTAATGCAATGGAAAAACCCTTGGAAATACAGTAATAAAGATTTATTTGCTATTTATAGAGGTGCATCAGCAGATAATGAATGTCCTTTAGTTGTTGATACTTCTACTCCTAGTTGTGGAGGTTCTCATTTTGGATGCTGGGTTTGTACACTTGTTAGTCAAGATAAATCACTAACAGCCATGATTCAAAATGATGAGGAAAAAGAATAGATGCAACCATTATTAGATTTTCGCAAGGAATTAGATTTAGATCTAGAAGAGAATCGTAGCCGGAGAGATTTTCGCCGTAGAAGCGGAGGTGTTCAATTATATGAACGTAATTTATAGGGTGAAGTGTCTATTGAGCCTATTCCTGGTCTATATCTTAAAGAAGCACAGGAAGATTGGCTAAGAACGCCGCTAACAGTTGAAAAGCAAATCTGTCAAACAGCCCCAGGAAATATGCGTGATATCACTCTACTTACTATATAAGAATTGAGTGAAATTCGCCGGATATGGTTAGAAGAAAGACACGAATTTGATGATAGCTTACCCCACATATATCAAGAAGTACAGGAGAAGTATTTAAAGATCACCAGTTCTGGTGATGACTAAAGCATACTCGGAAGTGATGAATGGGAAGTGTTAGAAGAAATCTGTGACGGTGACGAAATGCACTTAGAATTGATGGCGAAGTTATTAGATACGGAACGCCAATTCAAGAAAAAAACTCGTCGGCTGGGTTTCTACGAAAGCCTAGAAAAATACTTTGATACAATTTCCCATTCTCCAGAGGAAGCAATTAAAAATGCCCATTTAAGACGGGACTTACGACAAGCAGCTTTGGAAGGTGATGTAGCCACAATTAGTGAAAATGTGAAACAATTAAGTTTAGGAGATGCACCTGAAAAGGAAGAAAGTAAACCACAAACTTGGGCTAATTTCAAGTATGCAAAAAAGGAGGAATAATGATAGTCCTGGTAAATGCAATTTGCGGCTAGATAGGCAAAACTAGCCTAATCTGGTTAATCAAATATCAATTTTTACTCACGTAAAAAACAGGATTATTTATGTTACTAGCTTTGACGGAATTAACAGATTTAGATCAATTTATAGATTGGTATGCAGATGGGTATAGACGCTTTGAATTACATGATGGAGTAATTATTGAAATCCAAATAACGGGAACTCATGAACAGGTATCTGGTTTCTTGCCGATGAAGTTAGGCCTACAAATTTAAAAAAATAATCTGCCTTATTTTATCCCAGATAATGTATTATTAAACCTGTAGATTCTGGTAAATCAGGCTATAATCCCGATGTAATTATTTTAGATTGGGATCCTATTAATCATGAACCTTTATAGAATAAACGTTCTACTATTACTCACACTGAAACAGCCCGTTTACTAATTGAAGTAGTAAGCGCTAATTGGCAAGATGATTATTTAATTAAGTTGGCAGAATATGAAAAATTAGGTATTCCTGAATATTGGATTGCTGATTATTTAGGTTTAGACGGTAGGAGATATGACGGTAGGAGATATATTGGTAACCCTAAACAACTAACTATTTCTATTTATAATTTGATTGAAGGCGAATATCAGGTTAATCAGTTTAGAGGAAGTGATGTCTTAATTCCTGCTGCATTTCCGAATTCGAATTTAACTGCTGATCGAATTTTTAAAATTGGTGATCAAAGGTAGCTATTAGAAAAATACTTCCGTCCCTCCTTCCTAGCCTCTGGCTGGGAATGTCAATCTTGAGGTAGAACCTCAACTAATAATTATAACATAGCCAGAGCCTCTTGAAAGCATTCCCTGTCAGAGCTAGGGAACGAGATTATTAATCCAAAATCTGAGATTGTCTCATGATATTCCTTTCCTGGAATTAGTCCTCGAAAACTTCTGTCCTTATGCCGGCAAACAAGTCATTAACCTCAACCCAAAAATTGATGAAGATAATATACCCCCAATTATCCTTTTTGGAGGAATGAATGGCGGTGGAAAAACCAATCTTATGGATGCTATCCGCCTGGCTTTATATGGACAACGCGCCCAATGTCATACACGGGTAAATCTGAGTTATACTCATTTTTTAAATCAATGCCTAAGTAGTAAAACAGATACTATAGAAAAAACCAGAATTGAATTAGTTTATGAACATATTGAAGATGATGAACCGATTAGATATCGTGTTGTTAGAACTTGGAAAGAAAGTCCTAAAGATGGTACAGACAATTTGGGAATTTTAGGTGATGATGAAACTTGGTCAATTGATTCATTGCTCAATATTTGGGATGAATATATAGAAGATATTTTACCTTTAGGTATTTCTAATTTATTTCTCTTTGATGGTGAACAAGTTGAAGAACTTGAATAACAGGAAATACTACCGCTAATGGTTGTTGATTCTATTAACAGACTTTTAGGTTTAGAATTAGGAGAGAGATTGGCAGTTGATTGAGAAGTTATAGGAGATCGTAAAAAACGAGAATTTGCAGATAATAAAGATTTAGCTAAATTAGAAGAAATTGAAACTAAATTACAGGAAAAACAGCAAGAGTACGAAAAGAATCAGGAAAAACTCGACAATCTCAATCTTGAAGTTGATATTTTAGAAAAAATTCAGGAAGAGGCTTTAGATAAATTTGTTAACGAAGGTCGTAAAATTGGTGCTAAACGTGGCCAATTAGAACGAGAAAAGGAAGATAAAATCAAAGCTGGTAATAATATCCCTGAATCTTTATGTAAATTAGCATCTGATGTTTTACCTTTGGTATTAATTAGTCCTTTATCATCTCAAGTCCAACGACAGGGAGGAAAAGAAGTTAAAAGCCAATAAATCCAATTAGCTAAAGATGTCTTAATTGCTAGAGATGAAAGACTAATTAATTAGTTACAATAATTAAATATGGAGACTCATAAAGTTACTCATATTCAATATTTATTAGCTGAAGATATCAATAATTTATATACAAATAATGTCTCAACAGAAGACACTTGATTAAATGGAGATGAAGAGAGTTTAAGTTTGCTTCATAATGTAACCTATCGGTTGCGAACTTACCAAAATACAGCCCGAAAGCAATTAAATTAATTAGATAATTACGAAGAAGAAATTCTAACTTTAGAAAGACAAGTACAAACTGCAGCTGCCCCCGAAGAATATACAAAATTGTAAAAAGCTATAAAAGAGGCACAAACTGAATTCAAGAAAATTAAATCTCAGGCTGAAATTATGAATCAGCAACTGATGTAATTAGATACAGAAGTCAATAAATTGAAGCAAGAATTAAATGAATACACTGTAGAAAATCTTAAACATCAAAATAGTGAATATATTATTGATTCTGCTGCGAGAGTACAAGAAACGTTAAAGGTGTTTCGAAAAATATTAACTTTGAGAAAACTGAATAAATGAGAAGATTAAGTAAAAAATGTTCTCCGTATTTATTACATAAGTCAGACTTATTACATTGTATTGCTATTGATGCTAAAATCTTACCCTTATCTTTATAATATTTAAATGGTAAACCAGTTCCCAAACATCGACTTTCTGCAGGGGAAAAGCAATTATTAGCGAGCGCATTTTTGTGGGGATTAGCAAAAGTATCAGGAAAACGCTTACCAGTCCCCATTGACACACCCCTGGGAAGACTTGATTTCTCCCACCTCAACAACCTAGTAGAAAGATATTTCACCTCAGCCAGTCATCAATTTATCCTCCTTTCCACCGACACAGAAATCGGCATAGAAGAACATCAAAACCTCCAAGAAACCGAAGCCATAGCCCGTGAATACCTACTTCAATACAACTCCAGTAAAAGAGTAACTACAATTAAACCTGGTTATTTTTGGTGATTGGTGATTAGACCCATTAGCAATCACCCATTAGCAAAACTATGGAGTCACTAATAGAAAGAATCAAACTTTCTCAAACAGTCAAAGAACAACTTCTCAAACTCAAACGCAGTACCAAAATTGACCAATTGAACATATTATGTTGGTGGGCGTTTTGTCGTTCCCTTGCAGAAATAGCCGCTCCCTCACCTGTACGTATTCCCCAAGATAGCAACGTCGAAATGAAATGGCGCGTCTTTGGTGGTGAAATATCCGATATTTTGCTTTTAGCCCTGAAACAACGCTTCTACAATGACGGCTAAGGAAAGTGGATTAAATAAGGTGTAAGAGTGCCAATAATATCTATACACTAGA
>CAKZGI010000133.1 GCA_936914905.1 uncultured Trichormus sp.
TCTTGAGGACCATTCTCTATAACACGTATCAAACCAGCCGAAAAGTGGCTCTTGAATTCAAATCAAATCTGAAGATTGTTGTTGATAAATTCTTACCCCAATGGAATTAAACCCCTAAACCAGAGTTAAAGGTTATTTAATCCACTATCCTTAGTGTAGCTCTTCTGAAAGAAGTACTTTGAATTCACGCTAGTACTAGGCAGTTAGTTTCAACTTTTAATTCACAGCGGTACTAAACATTTATTTTCAGAACTTGGGCAACAGCTGCTGCTAATGCCTCTGGTTCTACTGGTTTAGGTATGTGTATTTGAAAACCTGCGGCCATTGCCTGTTGTTCGTCAAGTTCTCCAGCAAATGCTGTTAGAGCGATAGCCTTCGGTATAGCTTTGCTTACCACCGGAATCTGTCCACCCAAGTCTGACGACAAAGCCCTCATTGTTCTTAGCAATTCATAACCATCCATCTCCGGCATTCCAATATCACTTACCAAAACATCAGGCTTTAATTGTACCCCAATTTGTAATGCTTCTGCTGCTGATGCCGCTGTAGTGACAGTTGCCTCATACAATTCCAGCACAACTTTGACAAAAGCCAGCGAATCAACATCATCATCCACAACTAAAATTTTAATTCCTTTTAAACTTAAAGCTACGTCCTCAAATTTACGATTGGTGACTGTCACTGGCAAGGAAGATATTAACGGTAGTATCACTTTTAAAGTTGTGCCTTGTCCTTCTCCTGGACTATCGGCCTCCACTGTACCACCGTGTAATTCTACTAAATGGCGGACTATTGCTAGTCCCAATCCCAGACCACCAAATTTTCTGGTAGTTGAGCCATCCTCTTGCCGGAAGTGTTCAAATATATGAGGTAGAAATTCACGGTTGATACCTTTGCCTTGATCACTAACTATAATATGAGCCGTTGAACCAATTTGCTCTAGCTGTACTGCTACCCTTCCGCCTTGAGGTGTAAACTTAATAGCATTAGACAAAAGATTCCAGACAATTTGTTGTAAGCGAGCTGGATCACCTCTAACTTTTCCTATATTCGGTTCAATTAGGGTTTGAACGGCAATTTGTTTAACAGAGGCTGCTAAACTCATTGTTTCTAATGCTGCAGAAATTATATCTGCCAAATTAACTGTAGTCACATTCAGAGTTAGTTTGCCTCGGAGGATGCGTGACACATCTAGTAAATCGTCAATCAGATCAACCTGCAATTTTGCATTACGCTCAATACTTTTGAGGGCTTCATCTGTCTTATCTTTATCCAGTTTGCCAGTTTTTAACAGTTGAGACCATCCCAGGATCGGATTAAGCGGGGTACGGAGTTCGTGGGAAAGGATAGCCAGGAACTCGTCTTTAACGCGATTAGCTGTTTCAGCGGCCTCATAAGCTGCTTGCTTCTCTTGGAGGGCATTTCGCAGTGCTTCCTCAGACCGCTTGTGGTCGTCAATATCAGTACAGGAACCAAACCATTTGATAATCTCCCCCTTTTGATTGCGTAGTGGAAAGGCTCGACCTAGATGCCAACGATATTGTCCATCTCTAGCACGACGTAAGCGGTATTCAATTTGATAGTTTTTACCTGTGCGAACTGACTCACTCCAAATATCTATACATATTTGTGCATCATCGGGATGCAGTACAGGTTGCCAACCCCAACCTTGAGTTTCCTCCAATGTCATGCCAGTGTAGTCCAACCAACGTTGGTTACAGTATTCTACGCAGCCATCTCCTTTAGCAGTCCAGATCATCTGCGGCATTGTATCTGCCAAGGTACGGAAGTTTAGCTCACTTTCTCGTAAAGCTTCTCTGGCTTGGATATGGTCTGTAATATCGGTATTGGTACCGTACCATTTAACAATCTGTCCCTGTTGATTTCGCAAAGGACGTGCCTGTCCCAAAATCCAATGGTACTCTCCACTTCCAGAGAGCATCCGAGTTTCTACTTCATAGTCACTGCCAGTTTGTACTGCTTTAGCCCACAATTCTTCTACCTTTGGTAGGTCTTCTGGGTGAATAATTTGCTCCCAACTCTGAGTTTTGAGTTGTTCTTGCGTTTTGCCTGTGAAGTCACACCACCGCTGGTTATAATAATCAACCAGACCGTTAGGTTGTGCTGTCCATACCTGTTGGGGAATTGTTTCCGTCATTAATCGCAATTGATATTCACTTTGTTGCAAAGCTAGTTGCCATCTTTGACGTTCAATTGCTACACCTGCTAGGTGAGATGCTCTCTCAATGAGTTGCAGATCTGATGTTTGAGGAATGCGAACTGTGGGATAATATAGTGCAAATGTTCCCAAAACATGGCCTTGACTGTCCAAAATGGGTGTAGACCAACAAGCCTTGAGGTTGTTCGTCAATGTCAAGTCACGGTATTTTACCCATTTGTGATCCCTCGCAATATCTGAGACTATTACTGTTTGTTTGGTATAGGCCGATGTACCACAACTACCTACATCTGCACCTACAGGAACACCATTCTTTAATGCTTGAATATATTTTTCTGGTAGACTAGAACTTACGCCAGGATATAATTTTGTTCCTGTATCATTTAGTAACATGATGGAACAGAAAACTTCAGCCAACTGAGATTCTATTGACTGGGCTAACTTTTCTAGGATCTCAGAGAGTGAATTACCCGTAGCAATTAGTTCTAAAATATGGTTTTGCATGGATAAGAAAGCTTTAGTGTGATCTTCAGATATAGGTTCTGCAACTGGTTGCTTTAGCTTTTGCTTATCCGTATTTGAAGGAATTTCTACAGCTAGATCTTGATTCCAAGTTACTATTAGTTTTTTATCATTGGTAATACAAGCATCACTCCTAGATTGCCGACGTTTAACTTTTGTAAAGTCGGTAAATGTGGTGACAACTGCATAGGGAGTAGATTTGTTGGTTTGAAATAAAGGCTGGGAGTTGAGCAATAACCAAACTAGCTGACCAGTTGGGTGATAAATCCCCATGACGACGTTTTTGCATGGCTTACCTGTTTGTAAAGCAACTATAGGTGGAACTGTTTCTGGTGTAAAAATCGTTCCATCTTCATGAACTATTTGCCATGGAGGTTTAAAGGGAGTTTTTCCCAATATTTGCTCATTTTTATATCCAATCATTCTCTCGGCAGCAGCATTACACGCCTGTATAGTGGTATCAGCAAGCTGGAAGATCATCCCCTCTTCATCAGTAGAATTAATTTCCTCTTGCTCTTGGTAATTATCCTGTCCTTGCATTGTGTAATTTTTAAGGTTTTAAATGTGTTTTCTCCGAAACATAATGACTTTATCCCTCACTTACTCACACCCAATCCTATTTAATAGGAATTTCCTGCTAATTTACTGTTCATAAGTTTGGTATAGTTTGTTATGGTTAAGTAAGTCAGCGGGAAACAACAGAATTATGTAACAAACAGTAAAGTCACGAAAACCCTGTTGCCTTTTGCCCTTCGGGTTCTCCAGTCGCTGATGAGGGAAACCCCCAAGAACCCGCTGGTTGACCTCTTGCCTTTTGCCTGTCATAAGGACAATTTTCAATGCCAACCTACTTAGTAGCTATTCAGCCATCAGCAGTCAGATTTTTCTGACTAACGCCAAAAATACCTATTTGATAATTAACCAATTTCTCAAATATCCTAACTCCTGACTCCTGAATTCTTACCACTGTTATTCTCAATTACTAATTAGCCATATATTTTTATCCACACAATAACACTGTCATATAATAATCCTAAATAAAACTTGAACAAACTCAATGCCCAATACCAACTTTCCATGAGTAAGTTCATAGGTCAAATAGAACTTTCATATCACTATCATAGTTAATCCAATTTCTTTTTTCTTTTGATTTTAAAATCTTTGTTACCAAATTCAACGAAAGGCAAATAAGTATGGCTAAATTAACCCTCAACACACTGTTTTGCAAACTCTATTGCTTCTTCTACTGTTGAAACTTTCCCTTCAGCTTGGGCTACAGCGATTTCAGTCAATATCTTTCCCATAAGTGGTGAACCTGGAATATTTAGTGCTATAATCACGTCTCTACCACTCACTAATGGTGAGGGGTGAGCTACCAGATCATTAGGGTTCAGATAACGGTTGATTAAAGGTGTATAAGCCGATAGCAGATTATCGCTAGATTTCGCCTCTATGAGAATATCATCTGCTAAGGCTAAGGTAATTGTACTAGTAAATACACATCCCACGTCCTGAAACAAAAAATACTGTTCTCGTAGGGAAAGATTAATTCTTTTAAACTGCGGGAACATTCGCAGGGCGGTAATAACAGCGCGGATTTCTACACGGCTGTAAGTAATTTCTTGGAGTTCGGTTTCTGCAATGTCTGGATTTTGGTGAACAAGACAAGCTAGTTTAGCAATACCTAACCATGTTGTTTTAACGGTATCACGAACATAGTGTTGCAGTTCTTCTCCTAGTTTTGAGCAATTTTCACTAATTAAATGTGCTGCTTGATCAACTGCGGTTAGTTTTAGCAGGTTTTCATGTCTGGCATTTTGGAAGAAATAGGTTAATAAGCCATCTTCCCACGCGCTGATTAGCCACGGTGTACCCTCAGAACTAGCTAAGAGATAACCAATTTCTACCCGCACTCGTTCAGCTGCAACTTGACTAATATTTGCTGCTAAGGTACGAATAGTAGCTTGGGTAGATGGTTCAATGTTAAAGCCAAGTTGGGAAGCTTGACGATAAGCCCGCATTAATCGCAAAGGGTCATCTTGTAAATTGGTAGGTGATATCATGCGTAGTATGCCAGTTGCTATGTCTGCATACCCTTGGAGGGGGTCAATAATTTCTTGGGTATGGGGATTATAGGCGATCGCATTAATTGTAAAATCCCTTCTATGTAAATCAGTGAATAAACTATCTCCTTCCTGTTGGGCAAAATCAACGGTAGCATGGGGAAACACCACACGGGCAATTTTTCTTTCTGTGTCGAGTAAAACAAAACCAGCTTGATAATGTTTGGCGATCACATATGCCACTTTGATCGCATCATCTGGGATAATAAAATCTAAATCTAAATATTCCTGACTCCTACCCAAGATCGCATCTCGTACTCCCCCACCAACCATATAAACAGGTTTTGGCAAGAACTCCAAACTGAAAGGCCAATTTTGGGCATCTAAACGAGAAACAATAGAATCACTCATTCTAATAGACCTCTTGCATAATTAATTTTATGTTATAATAAAGAGTTTTATTTATTTGAACTACAAGTTAGAGTGACACGGTTATGTTTGAATTAGCCAGCGCAAAGAACACCGAAAATATATAAAATCTAAAACTCTCTATTATGCCACAGAAACAATTTTGCAAGAGGTCTAATAAAATAAAAATCAATCCACCAACTAATGCCTAACATTTTTCCGTAAGCTACATTAGCTATAAAGGTTCCTGGAGTTGGTTCTATTATGTGTATTTGTGTGAACTGCCACTATGTAGACCGTTGTGTAACCTACAATGCTGTAGAAAGTCAGCATCAACAACCCCACCTGACTGAAACCCCAGATTTTGATCCCAACGAACCCTCCATCAACGTCAATATTCGCACAAAAAGCGAAATAATTGAAATGGAGTGGGATGTATTCCGTTGTCTCAGCTTTAAAAAAGAAATGGGTAAATGGGCTAAATTGCGTCCCGGTGAATTAGTACCGAATTGAATTTTAGATTCTAGACTTTGGATTTCACCTGCTTTCAATTTCGTAGAGATATTTACGTAAATATCTCTACATTATATTGTAATTATATTTTAATTTGTGTTGATTATTTTATAATCTATATTTGTTTTATAATCTATATTTGCAGTTACTTTGATAAATCACTTTGATCACTAAACTAGAAGCTCTCCCTCCCACAAAATACGCTTTAGCACTGCACACTACTACACCTGAATTGGGTTTGGTAATTAGTAATTTTGGAGAAGATACCCGTACCCATGTTTGGAATTTAGGACGTGATTTATCCAGTCTCATCCATCAACATTTAATTGATTTAATCGAACCTCAAACCTGGACAGATTTAGCTTTTATTGCCGTTGCTAAAGGTCCAGGAGGTTTTACAGGCAGTCGCATTGGTTTAGTAACAGCCAGGACTTTAGGACAACAGTTAGGAATTCCGGTATTTGCAATTTCTACTTTAGCAGCAGTAGCTTGGCATTTCTACAGCAAAAATCCCAATACTCAACCAATTGTTGCTGTAGAAATGCCAGCACAAAGAGCACGAGTTTTTGGCGCGATTTATCAAATAGCTGCTGATAATTCAGGAATCATGACTTTATTACCAGATACAGTACTCACACCAAAAGTATGGCAAGAAACCTTAGCAAACTGGCATATTGAATATCAATTAATCAAAGCTACATCAGGTTTAGCAGCCACTGTCACAAGTATTTTGGAATTAGCTTATTTAGACTGGCAACAAGATAAACGTCCCCATTGGTCAGAAGCATTACCATATTATGGACAGCATCCTGTAGATATTTAATAATAGAATCAATAGTTGAATTAGTGGGTTTAAAATTATGAAACTGACTCAAGATACTATCAAATCTATGCAATTAATTCCATCTCTGGGAAACGGCGATAGACTTACCCTCATTGAATTTGAACGTCGCTATAATAAAATGATAGATGTCAAAAAAGCCGATTTAACTGAACGAACTGTTTATATAGCATCACCTGTCAGATATAAAAGTCATGGTGAACCTCATACTAATGAACCTCACCTCATACTAATATTATGGCTTGGTTGAGTTTTTACACTGTATATACAACTGCATATACATTCCGAGTGGAATAGGTAATAGTGCTAGTGTGAGATTTGATATAGTATAGATAATGAACCTCCACCAGACAGGCTATTAAGAATTGAAAATGGTGGATAGCCGCAGGTCAGTGCAGATTATTATGTTGAAAGTGCGCCAGAATTAATTGTATAAATTGTGGCTATTAGTGCGGCTATTGACGCCCATGATGAACTTAAAGTATATGGTCGAAATCAGGTACAAGAACATTTAATCTGGTGAGTTTATTATGGTGAACTTGATTGGTTTATTTTAGAGGATGGAGAATATTGACAGTTAGAAGCTAATGCTGAGGGTGCTATCTGTTCTCAAATTTTTCCTGGTCTATGGTTAGATAAATCTGTTGTATTAATGGGCAATTTGGCTAAAGTGTTGGAAATTTTACAGCAATGGTTAGCAAGTGCAGAACACCAAAGTTTTATCGAGAACTTAGGACAGTTGAAAACTTAGGACAGTTGTTTTTACCTTGGTATATTAATTTATGAGAGGTAAATTTCCTATTCTGTTGAATATTTTCCAACCAGTTCAATAAATCCTCAATAGCTGTAAAGTCTAGCAATGCTTAACTAAGTTCTTCCAACTGATTGAGAGAAAGAGTTTGAATTTTCGCTCTTATTTTTCTTGGTAGCTCTCCCAAGCGTTTTTGTAGTTTTCTTACCACAATATTTTGCTCACTGTCTGTTATTCCTCGCTCGTAGCCAATGCGCTCACGTGTAGTAATATAAGCCATAGTTCGCTCCTGTTCAAATTACTTAAGATCTTGCCAAAACTCTGCTTGTCATACCTCTGGTAAGATTATAACCCAGTCTATAAAGTGGTAAAGGTTACGGATATCCTTTTCTTGTCAACCTTGTTCATACAATCTTCGAATTAAGCTAAGTTGCCAGGTTTTGCGTTCTTGAACTTTTTTACTTATAGTGAGTTTTCATTAATTCTGTTTGTAACTGCTCAAAAATAATTTTGCAGCTTTCATACAATCTTTTACGTTCAGCCTGGCATTGATCTTTCTGTTCTTGATTCCATTGAATTCCTGGGAATCTTCATCGTCTGTGAACTTTATAATTAGATTTTGTTTCTGTCATAATTTTTTACATATTATTGCCAGGCATAATCGATTTCCTGGCATTTTTATCACTACTGTGTTTCATATTGAAAATAACAAATTGAAAATAACAAAATTCGTAACTGATAATCCTGAAATTACGAATTATGAATTACGAATTACGAATTACGAATTATGTTCTAGCTTTAGCTAAAGCCCTTTCTACGGCGTCCAGTGCTTGATTTATTTCTGCCTCAGTGACAATTAAAGGAGGTACAAACCGGACGACTTTTGGACCAGCAGGTACTAATAATAAACCTTCATCCATCGCAGCTTTGACAAAATCACCAGCAGTTAAAGAAGATTCTCCTTTTATTTCCATGCCGTTAATTAAACCCCAACCCCGGACATCTGAGATGTGCCAAGGATATTTGAGTCCGATCACTTTTAATCCTTCCCGTAAATGTGCGCCTTGTTCTTGGACGTTCTCTAAAATATTTTCTTTTTCTAAAGTTTGACAAACACTCAACGCCACACCACACACAAAAGAATTTCCACCAAAGGTACTAGCATGTTCTCCTGGTTGGAAAATATCACAGAATTTTTTACTCATCATTGCACCGATGGGGACACCACCACCGAGTCCCTTGGCACTGGTGAAGATATCTGGTTCTACTCCCAGATGTTCATAACCCCATAATTTACCACTCCGTCCCATCCCCACTTGCACTTCGTCAAAAATCAATAAAATGCCGGTTTCATCACAAATCTGTCGCAATCGCTGGAAGTAAGCAACTTCACCAGGACGCATACCCCCTTCTCCCTGCAAGGGTTCAATTAAAATTGCACCGACGCGATAATTACCTTCATCTAATTCAGTTACAGCAGCTTCAACTGCTCTAATATCATTGTAATCTACATAATGGAAACCAGGTACTAAAGGATCAAAGTTCTTTTGATACTTGGGTTGTCCGGTAGCGGTAACGGTTGCTAAAGTCCGTCCGTGAAAACTAGCATTGGCAGTTAAAATTATGGGGTTAGCAATATCTAGGACTGTGTGGGCATATTTTCGCGCTAGTTTAATTGCTGCTTCGTTGGCTTCAGCGCCAGAGTTACAGAAAAACACGCGATCTGCACAGGAATTATCAACAATCCATTTGGCTAATTCACCTTGTTCGGGAATATAGTACAAATTAGAAACATGATGCAGCTTTTGGATTTGCCGTGTTACTGCTTCTATCATTACTGGGTGGGCGTGTCCTAAGGTACAAGTGGCTATTCCGGCCACAAAATCTAGATATGAGTTGCCTTGGGTATCCCAAACTCGACAGCCAACACCCCGTTCTAAGGCCAAGGGAAACCGTCCATAAGTGGACATAACGACTTGGTTGAAACTTTCTTCATCAAAGGGTGTAGGTGGCGTAAAACCTGACTCTTCGGGGATTATGGCTTGTTTAACTAGACTTTGGAATGTCACTACCGCACCTCCTGAAAATCCTTTATCCTATATTTACCAGTTTCCCAAAAATATTTCAAAATTTCTTTTTATTAAGGAGAGAATTGGAGATAAGTAGAAATTTTTTAATTTTTAATTTTTAATTGCCTGTGTACTCTACCTTAGAGCAAAAATATCAATGGATTCAAAAAGAGTTAATGGCCGGAGTGATCGCTCTGGTTTTTGTTTTCCTAATTGGTACATCATGGTACTGGTTAGTGGAGAGCTAGTCTTGGGAAGATGTGGCTTACATGACAGTAATAACTTTAGCAAGTGTAGGATATGGGGAAACTAATCCATTAGGTAGTCGGGGGAGGTTGTTTACGATCGCCTTGATTTTGATGGGTGTAGTCAATATTGATTACATTGTGAATAGATTTACAGAAGCTCTGATTGAAGGCTATTTCCAATAAGGAATTAGACTCAGGCAACAAAGGCGTTTAATGGAATCTCTATCAGGATATTACATCATCTGTGGATTCAGTCGCACAGGGCGGCAAATCGCCAAGGAGTTTCAGGCTAAGGGTGTGTCTTTTGTGGTTATTGATTCTGAGTTTGAATCTGTGCAGAAAGCTCAGTCACAAGGTTATACTGCTTACCAAGGTGATGCTACGTTGGATGAAAGTTTGTTAAAGGCTGGGTTGAAACGAGCAATTTGTATTGTGGCAGCGTTACCTTCTGATGGCGAAAATCTCTATACTGTACTCTCAGCAAAAACTTTGAATCCGGGAATTCGTGTGATCACACGGGCAAGTACAGAGGAAGCTTTACAAAAATTACAATGGGGCGGTGCAGATGCGGTGATTTCTCCGTATATTACTGGTGGTAAGGGCATGGTAGCAGGAACCCTCAGATCTCAGATTTTGGACTTTTTAGATGGGATTATCTCTGATTCAGACCGTCCATTATATATGGAAGAATTTTTACTTAATCCAGCTAACTGTCCATTTGTGGGTCAAAGTTTACAAAAGGCGAAGTTGCGATCGCAAACCGGTGCATTAGTGTTAGCTATTCGTCGTCTTGATGCTAATCTCATTAGTGGACCTACCGGAGATACTATTTTAATGTCAGGAGATACTCTAATTTGTATGGGTACGGCTGAACAACTGCGGAGTTTAAATCAAATTCTCGGTCCTATTAATTCTCAGCAACTGAGACGACCAAAAAATAATTAAGCTTCTTGTTGACAACTAATTTAACTTCTCTATCCACCCATGGAGAGGAGTGATCGCTTTACAAACAAATTCAATCATGTCCGGGGGAGCTTCTGAAAGCAAAACACTAGGATAAACAGCAGTACCCCATTGAGGATGCACTAGTACACAGCATTTATTTTTAATCACTGGATAATCTAGTAAAGCCTTAGCAACTGCTGTATCATCATGGGGAAGTACTCCGGGATGAGAAAGTAAAGGATAACCAGTACGCGGGTCAATTAAATCTGTTAAATAACCGCGATCACGCAAATTAAATGCCACATCACAGCCAAAACGCATAAACTTTTCCCGCAAACATTCTTTTTCTCTCTCTATTACTCGCGTTATTTCTAGCAGTGGGAATTTTGATTGTTGTAAAATAACCACCACCCACAAAAACTGTTGTTGTTTCCAATCTGGTAATATCTGTTCGCAGTTGGCACAGATATATTGACTGGGACTATGAATAGAAATTTGCACCGCTAGTCCCGTTTTGCCAACTAAATTTATGGGAAAGCCTTGCTCAGAACTGCAAACACTAGAATAGTTCACGACATTGATTCAGTTTTAGCAGGTTTGTTATTTTCTCCTGGTTTTTAACCATAAACTCAAAACTCCTAATCAACGACTGGATTTTGTCTGGTAATTAGCAATTGGTATTTAGTTAAATTTTTGCGTATTCCCTATTAACTGATTTTGAAAGCATTAACGGGTACTAGATCCCAAGAGTCTACAGTTCTTAACTGTGCAACCCAACCATTAGCTTTTTGGATTTGCGTCAAATCTCTTTTAAAGGATTCGTGACATTCTGGAGCCTGAGACTCATCACAACAGGCAATGCAAGCATGAATGATACCAGATGGATCAACTTGCTCATTTACCCAAATGTTCATAGCCTATGACCTCAAAATCTTTGATTAAAACTATTAATGATTCCTTTAGAATACTATTTAATTAGTAAATTTTCAGAAAATAAATGATTATTGATAATAAGGGTTGAGTTTTTCTAAACCCCTGTAACTACGAATTAACAAGTTAAGGTTTTTGAGTTGCTGTACGCGAAGCGTTAGACATTGTGCCGATAGCTAATTTGGCTCCCTCTAGCTGACGGAGTCGATCCATAACTGCAACTACCTGTCCATGAGTAGCATTCTCATCAGCATTAATAATTACTACCACTCCTGAAGTATTACTCATTAACTCGCGTACTCTTTCTAGTAAAGCATTGAGGTTAAGAGGTTCACGGTTTAAGCTGATTTTTCCCCCTTGATCAATAGTCACCGTAATTGGTGCTGCTGCTTGTAATTTGGCTATCGCTGCTTTAGGTAAATTAACAGGTAAACCTTCTGACCGAGTTAAAAATAGAGTAGACATAATAAAAAATGTCAAAATTGCAAAAATCACATCAATCATAGGCACAATATTAATTTGTGCTGGAATATCTGGTTCATCAGGTAATCGCATAAGTAATCCCAAAGGAGTTAAAAGAAGAAGTTCAGTAGTATGGTGGTCACTATGCTATAGTATCAGAAGTAAGAAGTAATTTTTCTCCCCATCTTCCCCATTATTTGGATCTCTCATACTGACGACGGTAGAGTAATTCTAACTGTCCTGCATATTCTTGAATCCAAGCAAATTGACGAAGATAAAGTCCACGAAAGGTATTGGCAAAAAAAAGAGTAATGATAGCAACAACTAATCCTGATGCTGTGGAAACTAATGCTTCACTAATCCCGGATGTGACACCAGATGTTTTTGTCCGACCGATATCACCAATATCTAAAGAAGCAAAAGAAGCAATTAATCCTAAAACGGTACCGAGAAGCCCTAACAGAGGTGCAAGACCTATAATTGTATCGAAAATGTTTTGGAATCTTTTGAGTAAAGGAATTTCTGCTTGAGCTTCACTTTCTAAAGCCAAACGAAATTCTTCTGGAGTCAGTTCTTCTAACTCTAAAGCAGCTAAAAAAATTCTAGCAATGGGTAGGTCAGAATTTTTTTGCAAATGATCTAAAGCACTGACTACATTATTTTGACGATAAAAATTTAGAAATTCCCTGACTACACGATTTTGACGACCACTGAGTTTTACCCAGAAAGTGATCCGTTCCATAATGAGTCCCACTGCTAAGACCGAAAAAAATAGCAGGGGAAACATTACCACTCCACCAGCTTGAAAAAAATTACTAATATGCATTTACTATATTTTAACTCCGAATGCTTAACCAGACAGTTTATGATGGTGTTGATTGACAAGTAAGGCTTGTTGTAATATTTCTAGTTTTATTGCTTTGGAGAGGAAATTATTGTATCCTCTGAATACTTCGGTGGAAGAAGTTATTCAGGTATCCATGAGCAACCAAAAGGATTAAGAGCAGATTTTTCGTAAAAAATAGTCGCCAAACAGGGAATATTCCCAACCTTAC
>CAKZGI010000134.1 GCA_936914905.1 uncultured Trichormus sp.
GTTGATCAAAAACACAATTTTGACAGTTTGACAAAGGGAAGAACTTCTAGCTGTTTTTGGGTACAGGATTATCAAAGGCTGAGGGCGTATGGAATATGTGAACCATTAGATATTTTTTGAAGGATGGAAGCATATGCTTCCACATTACCGGAATTATGAAATAAATTACTTTTGCGGGAACAATCCAGGGGGGTTATGGTTTGTTTCCTTCATGAATCGTGCACAGCCTCGACGCTCACATTATAGAGAATCTATGACTTACCACCATACATGCCATTGCAATAAAGGCCATCATTAAATGGATATTATAGCCGAATTACTGTACATTCAGTCTTTTTTATCATTTGTGTGCATGTAAAGAGAGATTTGAAGGTGTTTAATGTACACATTGAATGTACAACCTCATTGCTATATATTTGCATCCGTTTACTCTAACTTTTCTTTCATCAGATATGGATGAGAGTACCAATTTGAGTTCTGGCCTGCTGGTCAGGAACCAACAGTCCAATTCGGAAGCAAATTCAGCTAAAAAACAGTCATAGATGCACTTTGTTTCATAGTTTGCAAGTTGTTCATGCATCAAAAGACACTTATATCAATGGAGCCTTCCAGCTTGCTAATCAGCGGCATTTGCAGAAAGAGCAAATGCCGAAAAAAATTCACAATGAAAAAAATTCCATGATGAGGAAAAAAGAAAGAAATTTGACGGAGCGGTAAACAATATTATGCCAGACCCTGTTAGAAATCATTCTTAAAACCATGAGAGCACTTCATGCAGAAGCCTTAGAGTTAGGCTATGTAACCTGACAGGGTTTACTGGAATATCCTGTTAGAAGGGATACTCATTGTAGATCAATAAGAACGAAGCAGCAGCAAAAGATGAATAAGAGAAAGAAAACGATCTAACAGGTTCATTACTCGGAAACAATATAAATAGATCTCATTCTGAGATGCGGCCGTGTGCAAGTATCCATGCATACAAAATACATACACAGAGAGAGAGGAATCAAAGAAATAGAAGACAGCAAATGAAGAAGTGCGAGTGAAGACATAAAAAAAAATGGTGGGGTGAGAGGACCTGTAGAAATCCATAGCTTTGATCTTGCTGGGGATGGCCATCGTCTTGAACTTCGTCTGTGACTGCGACTGTGGCTGTGACTGTGAGCAGAGATGAGATCGCAGCGCAGAGTGTGTGTGCGTGTGTGTTTTAACTTGCTTCCTCTTCCTCTTTCTTGTCGAGCTCTCTCAATAATTATTCATTTATATACTTTACTGGCTTCTTTATTCATTTATTCATTTATTCATTTTCTTATGCATTTACTTACTTATTTATTTGTTTGTTTTATTGCTTATTTATCTATTTACTTACATACTTCTTTTTTATTTTGAAAAATGTCCTGTCATTAAAAAGCCCGAAGATTTACAATGCCCATTAGGGAATGGGTATAATTTATACAAGGCTAGCTAATAGCTAAGGGGGTGGGAATAACCATCTAGGAGGATTGTAATTCCAAATCGGCTGAGATGCATCCAATGAGTAGAAAGGACAATGCCTCCATAGGTCGTGGAAATTCCTCACTATTATATAAATGCTATTTTCATTTTTCTATTTTGTTTTGTGGTTTGCAAGTTCTAGTCTTTGGTTGAGCATGACCATGCCAATGATCTCCCGCAGATCTCATGGTTTGTGCTTGCATCCCTAAGGGTGTTCGACTATTAAGCACGAAAAAGAAAAAAAAAACAATGCATGCGACGCAATAGTCCGAGTGGATTCCACAACTTCAAAGAGGAGAGCTATAGTGATAGTCAAACCAACAAAGGTAGCTTCCATGAGGGAGAAAAAATCCCAGACGTGTCAAATATGTGGGTACGTGAACACACTACAGAAACCATGATACGTGAATCCTCCAACCTTCATGATGCATGTGATGTTGCATACACAGCAAGGCAACAACCATTCCTACCTTGAATCAACCTTGAGATTCTCCTTCTTGCTATTTAGGTTTGGTGAAGGGTTGAAGGAAGAACGAGTGATTACCATATCCTCAGGAGCCAACACATTATTATTTGCACAATATGTGGGTAATCCGTCTATAACAAAGGTTGTTCCATTGTCATTGATCAATGTCTCTATCTTCTTATGGAAGGGACAGACAATCATGGGGCCCATCATGGCGTTATAAACTGCAGAACATGCTTTGAGCAAATCTTGTTATCATTGCATTTGTGATGACAGGTTATATTGAGGCCCATGCAAAAAGCTATAGAACATTATCATTAGAGGTTTGTCCGGGATAGAATCAACTTAAAAGAAGAAATTTTGTTGTAAGCCAAAACCTACCACCCCTAGATTGAGCAGAGTGTCTAAGAATATGAATGAAAAAAGACTAGTTTGATGCATGGCACGTGGGGAATTCTCATAGGCCGAAAGAGTAATGGGCTTTTCCAAAGCACGGGTGAAGATTAACTGATCATTTCGCTGGAAAACATAGTGTTGTAGACCTAATGCCTTGAACCATGTGTCAACGATATCAAATGTTGTTATTTAAATTCTGTTTGTTTAAATTGTTATGTATATTAGGAATATGAATTATCAATGTGATTTAACTCATTACCAATACTGAACGT
>CAKZGI010000135.1 GCA_936914905.1 uncultured Trichormus sp.
TATGGTGCAGGGAGGCAATATTAGTCATGCCACTCAGACTCTGGAAGGGACTCAGTCTTGGGATACTTTTATGTCTCTTGTTACTACTACTTGTAAGTTGGGAATTAGCCTTTTTGAATATATTCGTGACCGCATTTGTAAGGTTGGGAATATTCCCTATTTGGCGAATATTTTTTACAAAGAATCTGCTCTCAATCCTTCTGGTTGCTCATGGATGCCTGAATAACTTCTTCCCCCAAAGTATTCAGGGGATACCTTTTGTTTCTGGTGAGGGAATTTGCGTAACGTGTGCTTCAAGTATGAGTATTAAATTACTCTTTTGTATTTCCATCTCTTGAATATAAAAGACCATGTTTTCCCACTCAAAAGATAGTAAATCGATAATTTCTCTAACTTTTTGCATGGCGGCGGCAATTAATTCTATTCTAATTCCTTCTCCTTAGGTACAGCGAAAACTTTCCAGTATGGGAGGTTTGGTTTGAGTGCGTAGATGAGCGATTACATGATAACCTAAGATGTGAGTATCTTATTTTTCTTTAATCCGGATTAAACCTTGAAATTCAAGTTTCCCATCACCGGTTAGCAATATTTACACTTCTTGTGGTTTAAAACTGACAATCTCTCCATCTACATTCAAACTGAATTTTTTCACTAAGTGGCTAATCATATCTGAGGTCAAAGCGTAGTTAATATCTGCTTCCGTGAGAACAATACGAATATTCCCATTGACTGGGGTATTGAGTTTAATTTGACCTAGAATAATACTTAAAGGATAAACAATAATATTATCTGTTTGCAGATTAATTTCTTGGATACGAATTTTTTCGTACCAACCATCCTTGACTTGCAAGGGAAACTTCATCTACTCTTCCCTGAAGTATTTTCCCAATATCCGTTTGCACTTCTACATTTATTTTTTCTACTTCCTATATTTGTTCAGATAGCCTTCTTGCGGGTTCTTGAGATAATAATTGCTCTTCTGATTTTGGCTTTTCAGATATAATATATTTTGCTCTCCCGGCCTCCTAATACTAGCTAGTGTAGACTCTGAATACTGAGAGTGTATCTATAATTTAGAGATATCTAGTTAGATAGATGTTAATTATTTCAAAGGGGTATTCAACTTTGATTGAGCAGTATTGATACCAATTCCAAATAGTGTTTATGGCTAGTACAATACGGCATAAATAAACCATTCCAAATCTCTGAAAAGCTCAGGCCATATTCATTTTAAATTTTGTTAGCGTAGCTTCTATGAAGCAGATATTTTGTTAGCGTAGCTCTTCTGAAAGAAGCATTCTGAATTCACGGCGGTAGTAGTTACGCCAATAAATTTTTAAATTAATGTAGAGACGTTTTAGGAAATGTCTCTACATTAATTTTTAACGTATTTTAAAACTCACCGGCTAAAGCGGGAATACAGCGTTCACACAATAAGGGATGTTCTTCAGATTCACCAACATGGGTAGAATAGTTCCAACAGCGATGGCACTTCTGTCCATCTGCGTTTACTATCCCTATAGTCCAGTCTTCTGTTTGCGTGGAATATTTCAATCCTGCCATTTTCTCATTAGAGTCTAAAATTTCCACTTGGGAAGTCAGCAATAAATACCGCAGTTTATCAACACCGTTACCCTTCACAGGGTTAAAGGCTTTGATAGCTTCCCACAACTGTTTGTGAGGGATATGCAGTAAAACCTTTGCTTCCAGGGAAGAACCGATTAATTTTTCTACCCGCGCTTGTTCCATCACTTTGTTAACATCGGTGCGGAGTGAACGCAGAGTATCCCAAAATTCTGCTAAATCTTCATTTTCCCATTCATCATCTACCTGCACCCAACCAGCCTCAAACACTGATTTATAAGGTGTTTTGTAGGGGATAAACTGCCAGATATCTTCAGCAGTATGACATAAAACTGGTGCGATTGCTCTCGCTAAATTCTCCAAAGCAATCTGCAACACCGTTTGACAACTACGACGACGGAAACTATCAGCAGCACTGATATACAATCTATCCTTCGCAAGATCTAAATAGAAATTCGACAAATCCACAACACAGAAATTCTGCACCGTTTGGAAAAAGCGGAAAAACTGGAAACTATCAAAAGCTTCCGTCACCTCACTAAACACCTCACGGATGCGGTGCAGCATATACTTATCCAAATCGGGTAAATCATCAAACGCCACAGCATCCTGTTTTGGGTCAAAATCATGCAAACTACCCAACAAAAACCGTGCAGTATTGCGAATCTTATTCCTAACATCAGCTAATTGCTTGATGATGTTACTACCCAAACGCACATCACCAGAATAATCTACCGAAGACACCCACAACCGCAAAACATCAGCACCATAAGCTGGTTGTTGTTTCTGGTTACTACCCCCATTGATGATAACTTGGGGATCAACCACATTTCCTATAGACTTACTCATTTTCCGTCCTTGTTCATCCAAGACGAAACCATGAGTTAAAACTGTTTTGTAAGGTGCAATACCATTCACCGCCACACTGGTCAACAAACTTGACTGAAACCATCCTCGGTGTTGGTCAGAACCTTCTAAATACATATCCACAGGATAACCTAACTCTGGCCTTTGTTTCGCCACCGCTGCCCAAGAAGAACCAGAATCAAACCAGACATCCATAGTGTCTGTACCTCTGCGGTAAGTTTTCCCATTGTGACGATATGTTTCCGGTAACAACTCCTCCACCGACAAATCCCACCAAGCATCAGAACCCTTTTCAGCAAAAATAGATTGAACATGGTTAATAGTTTCCTTATTTAGCAAAGCTTCCCCCGTTTCCTCATCATAGAATACGGGAATGGGAACACCCCAAGTTCGTTGACGAGATATACACCAATCAGAACGTTCTGCAACCATTGGTGTAATTCTATTCTCACCTTGTGCGGGAATCCAACGCACAGATGAAATAGCCTTTAAAGCATCTTCCCTAAATCCTGCCACAGAAGCAAACCATTGTTCAGTAGCCCGGAAAATCGTTGGTTTCTTCGTTCTCCAATCATAAGGATACTTGTGAGGATAAGCTTCCTCCTTCAACAGAGAACCCACTTCCGTCAAAGCATCAATAATCGCTTGATTCCCCTCACACAAAACATTTAAGCCAGAAAATTTACCAGCATCTTCAGTGAAATTGCCACTATCATCCACAGGTGCAAGAGTCGGCAAACCGTAACGCTGACCGACAATATAATCCTCTTGACCATGACCAGGAGCAGTATGAACCAACCCTGTACCCGAATCAGTAGTGATATAATCACCACCAACTACCACTGGACTTTCACGGTCAAACAAAGGATGACGGTAAGTAGTATGTTCCAAATCTTTGCCAGAGAAAGTTGCCTTTACCGTCAACTCAGCATCCAAAATCGCAGCCAACCTTTCCACCAACTCAGCCGCAACTATCAGATACTTAAATCCTCTCTGTCTCTGTGTGTCTGTGCGTGACACCTCCACCACAGCATATTCCAACGCACCATTCACAGCCACAGCCAAATTACCCGGAATAGTCCAAGGAGTAGTAGTCCATACAGGCACGCCCAAATCAGGCAAGAGGCCATTCAAACTAGATTTTAACCCTTTGGCAACCTTTGTCACCGGAAAAGCAGTGTAAATACTACGAGAAACGTGACCTTCAGGATATTCTAACTCCGCTTCAGCCAAAGCCGTTTTAGAACTAGGACTCCAGTGAACAGGCTTTAAACCGCGATAAATATAACCTTTGAGGAACATTTCCCCAAAAACGCCAATTTGCGCGGCTTCATATTCTGGCTTCAGGGTTAAATAATAATTATCCCAATCACCCCAAACACCATACCGTTTAAAGCTTTCCCGCTGTTCATGCACTGTCTTCAGTGCGAACTCTTTCGCCTTTTGTCGCAATTGCAAAGGTGTGAGATTTTGCCGTTCTGCCTGTTTCATATTTTGCAGAACTTTCAACTCAATCGGCAATCCGTGACAATCCCATCCAGGGATATAGCAAATCTTACTACCTTTTAACAATTGGTAACGGTTAATAATATCTTTGAGAATCTTATTTAAGGCATGACCAATATGCAACTGACCGTTAGCATAGGGAGGACCATCGTGCAGTATAAATAATTCGCCGGAGTTTTCTTCAGAAAGGTGAGAATAAATGTTGTTTTCTTCCCAGAACTTTTGGATTTCGGGTTCGCGCCTGATTGCGTTAGCCCGCATATCGAAGTTAGTTTTGGGTAAGTTGACGGTATCTTTGTATTTTCCAGTTTCGGTCACAGTTTCATGCCTAAGATATGTTTGCAGTTATTTGATCAATTATAAGTCAAGCTAGAAAGCCTAAAACCTTTCTATGTCAGTTTTAGACATTGAGTAATCTAGAAATTACTATAGTTACAGTATAGATAAAAATATTACCTATGAGTAAAGATTCCTTTTTTGATGAACAGAAAGAGCAATCTTTAGTAAAAGCCAGAATTGTTGATAAATATTTTTGGGCTTGGGTAAAAGTAATTATCCCTACTGCTAAAAAGGCAGGTTCTAAAATTACCTACATAGACATTTTCTCTGGTCTATGTATATATGACTATGGAGCAAAGTCAATACCAATTAAAGTTTTAGAAATAGCAATTACTGATTTAGATATGCGAAATATGCTGAAGACTTTATTTAATGATGCCAATCCTGAATATACCAATTCTTTGCAAGAAGCTATAAATAAAATTCCTAGTATTGATAATTTAAAATATAAACTAGAAGTGATAAACCATGAGGTAGGGGAAAATTTTGTTAAAGCGTTTAATCAAGTAAATTTTGTTCCTACATTATTTTTTGTAGACCCCTGTGGATACAAAAGACCTGTCAGGAAAATTAACTTGGTGTCAAAAAAATGCTAGAAGGGAAT
>CAKZGI010000136.1 GCA_936914905.1 uncultured Trichormus sp.
CAAGCAAGCAAGCAAGCAAGCAAGCAAGCAAGCAAGCAAGCAAGCAAGCAAGCAATTTGAACAACGCTTGAAGTCACTGCTCCCCAACGAACGCGTGAAACCTCATCGGGTCCCTCTTATTCGATATGAGATTGTACCCCCTTATGAGCACTTTGTGCCCCTCTGTTTCAGAGATTTGGTAGCGGTATTTAAGATAAGGACCTCAGCACTTTGGCGGGTTACCTTCCATCTGTTAAAGTATAAAGTACGTATCTAAGATTTCTTTCCTGGCCTTGCTCGCATTTGCATATTAGGGGTGCAACCTGACTGCCCTCTCTGGTGCGCTCCATACCACCGTTTTCTATAGCTTAGACAAGTGGTCGATCCCCAACTCTCTGTCTTTGATCGGTATATTTATAGTGTTTGCCAGGCGCTGACTATATTTGCGGAAGGGTTTCCAAAGCCTAGACTTATGCCTGGCTGCCGAAATACATACACGACTCGGATAAATAAACAGCCCAGGACGTGACGATAAATCTGACCAGTTATCTGCGAGAGAATGATAACGAGAAAAGCCCATAATGACGTAGTTGTAATACTATATGATTTAGTCATGGCTGTTACCCTTTAGTGTCGTTACAGATTTGGGTTTTCGCCCCCCTTATGACGGCATGTGTATTTTGTACGGTCTGGTGATTACTCTATCTACAGAAGCTTTCATGTAGACGGACGCAATTCTTGGTTTTCATATAATAGAGCTGATTCTTTGCCCGGAGCCCCGCTCGATACGAGTTCCCTTCAGGCTAATGGTTGTTCCCAGAAATGAGGTTTCTTCGCTGCACGGGTGAGTAATTTTTGTTTTTCCCTTCCATTCTGGGCGCTCTCTCAGGAGTTCTGCCATCTCTGCTTCCGGCTACTTTGCCTTTGATAGTAGAGCGGTTACTCCGATGATAGGATTGTCTACGTGACGAACATGTTTTAGTCATCGGAAGTCCTTGTCGTTCATTACCGTAGCGGGTGTCTGTTTTTGTCAACTTTCCAATTCTGCTACCTGTTAAGCTTGTCCTTTTTTCTGAGCGTACCTTAGCCTGAAGGTGATTTTCATCCACTTGCTATTTTTTTTCCAGAAAACGCTTCGCGTTTCCTATTCTACGGGCCTTTCTCTGCCACGGTTAAATTTCCGGATTTTTTCTATCACCCGTCAATCGAGCTCGTTATGGTAGATACTCGCCAGTATCGGGGATATGTTATTCCCCTGCAGAATCTCTTTTTTTGCGAACAAAGCGGGCAACCTTTCGGGCCACCTTCGGGGCCCTAGCCAACAGGCCGCCTTTGTGGTGTTGAATCCGCATTTGCCCGCGCGTAGTGTTCTTCAGATAAGTCTCATCGATTTATTGTCTCCGATCCTTCTCCCTATGATTTCGGTTAGTATACGCGAATTGATGGTGCCATAGCAGTTGCTTGTGCCTCCCCTAATTGCCCACATAGCGGCTTTGAAATTGGTGCGTATGCTTTTGGGTGCAGTACGACACGATTTTCTCGATTAAAACCCGTGCGACATTTTGCTGAATGTCGGTTCATATACCACTTCCAAAATCATCCTCGGCGCTTCGAGAACGATCTCATCCGGGATTACGTTCAAGGGTCAGGATTCGCTCTATCCATGAGGAGGAAGGCCTCGTCCATAAGGAAATTTCTCCGTTCTCAGTTCCTCTTAGACTTAGTTAATCTAGTCCGCTGGGGTGCTATCTAACATCTAGCCTAACATAGCTGGGGTAGGGCGGTGCGATTAGACGTTACCCACCGCTATGAATGGTGGATCTCTGTCCAAAGGTAAGGAATACGGCTTGTAATTTTTATGTTTTGGATTGACCTAGTTTGTTCAATAGATTTAGTTAGGGTAGTTCGGCACCCACGACGTTGGTGTGCAGAGGTTCTTTAACTTGAGTTTCTCCAGCTCCCGTGAGCATGATGGCGTATGTCTTGAAGTGGATCTCTCTAGCCGGTTGGGCCTTCGGCCCACTACGGCCATTCTTAGTTTGGCTTTGACAGTGCTATCTCAAGGGGCGCCGAAATAAGGATTATTGAGAGATCTCGTCGAGACCAGGTCACCGTGCATCGCTCAGTTAGAATTTAGTGACCTAACCTTAGTGGTTCTTTTTACCGAAGTAGTAAAGGGCTTTTCGGAATCCTCCCGTTGCCCAGTTGCACCTCTGCTGGGGTCCCCTCTTAAGTAGATCTCTCTCACCCTGCTCTTCGGCGCCTCAACTTTACCTCGCGGAGTTTTTCTACCGAAATATGAGGCCAAGGGACTCCCCCATGTAGTCAAACTTCAAGTCGCACAATGAAGATTAAGGCCTATTACCCTGCCATCATCGGCAGGAGTTCATGTAAAGAACCGGTGTGTCATGTATATATCGGCAATTATCCAGTTGAACCTAGAAATCCTTGTTCCAGTAAACGCAGCGATAATCGTAAGGGTCAAGGTCACCCTGCCCTCCGAACCGGACGTGAAGGTCTCCCCTCATCCGGCTCTCCACAGAACTTTGAATGGGTTAATCAGTTATAGCTTCTTTGAATTCACCTCGTGCGCAATCACCGGATCCGGATCGGAGGTAACTAGACCCCTATGCATCTGGACATGATGGTGGTGACATGGAGGAGAGGGATCCGTTTTCGGTTCGGTGCCGGCTGAATGGCGGCCAGGCCTGATAGTCTTTATCTATCCCAAAGTTCACCGCCTCACGGCCTTCATGATGAACCGGATGAACCGGCCGGCGGAAATGGTCGAGATGTCTCACTAGCTTACGGACGTGATAAATCTCAATGTCCAGTCCCAGCACGGCACTGGCTAGGTTGGTCCAGAGTTGCTTGAGGAAGCGAATCCAGTCAGGGTTGAGAGACTTGAATTCACTGGTGATCTGAACTTTTACATTCACACTCTTCCCCGATCTCAGCTGAAGGCATCAACGAGATCTTTCTGTCTCTTTTATCCACATACTCCAGGTTTCTACTGAACCTCTGAATTATTTCCTGACTTGTGCCTACCCGCAGGCCGAAACAACGGCGGAGATGGCGGGCCATTGGATATGATAATCCACTATTGCCTTCGCCAAGTGAAGATTATCGCAAATATGATAATACTGCCTGATCTTCCGTAGTGAGTGCACGGGTTTCCGTGGGGTCTTAAGGATCCCGCTGAACCTAAAGAAGAGCTGTTGAATCTTTGACGGCAGGCCATACAGCTAGCTGTTCCTCGAAGGAACGTCCGCGGTTCTTCCCCCTTCCCCGCTTCTCCGGCTTGCTTTTTGGGATGAAGCTAGAGTTGCTAGAGTTCCCGCCCTAACGGGAACCCGGCCTTTGGCCCTCTCTCTTCGGTCTCGTGGTTCTATCCTCTCCCTTCCAGAGTTTCCCTTTGAGACTGTAGGCACTTCCTCGCCTCGCCTCCCTCGTCCTCGGGTAATTCGGCCGCGAAAAGACGCCAGGTTTCCAGGAGAAGGGAGCAAGAGAGCTGACTGGTAAATTTCTCCGGGTCTCCGGGCGCCTTCCGCAAAGCTCTCGCCAACAGGGTCACAGCTCTCTTCCTGAGAGCCGCCACGAGCCGCTTCTCACGGATCTCAGCCATATAGTGAGCCGTGTTTCTCACTCTCAGACGCCACTCGCGTTATTTCGAGGAGATTCGAGGCCAATTCTTGATCGAGGGCACCTTAATACGCATACCCAAAAAGGTAGCTTTTTCAAAAGCAATATGCTTTGCTCTAGTCGCCATGCTTACCTCTAACCGTAGCTGATTCCACAAGAATTTGGTAATTCTGTCCCAAATCCCTCTCACCAAATTCGCGTAACCGGCAATTCCTGGCAATGAGTCGTCCGCGTAACGCACGTATTTCACCTGAATGGATTTGGGGTCTTTGAACGGGGAGATGCCCGCCTTTCTAGCCGCCCTCTTGGCCATAACTGCGATCGATATTCCCTGGAAGGGAGGGAGTTTCATAATATGCTAATTGGCTTCGAAGCGGGGATATGCTCTATTCCTTCTGCGGAGCTTACAGGTCTTGGTAGTGCCATATTGTCTAACCAATGAATCAATGAACGCGTCTAGCTTGTAGAGGTGGATGTTACATAGAGGGGGCGAAATGATACTACTCCCCTACGGTACTCCTTCATTTAGGTTAGGCCTTCCTCGCTCACCCTCCATTAGACTTGCCTCAGAAAGACGGTCTAACAGAAGCATGAATCCAGGATCTTCCATCCTTCGTTCAATGGAAGACTTAGGGATGTTCTGATCAATGGAATCGTAACCTTTCTCGATGTCGAGCTCTAACAACCAAGAGATGCCTGTCCATTTTTTCGTTATGAACTCCAGTCCCATATGACACCCTCTGTTCGGCCCGAACCCATGCGAGTAATCTAGAAAGGTACTACTTTTTTCATACACGCCTTCTGGAGCTATTCAAACAGCTTCCTACACGACCCTGTCCCTCGGTGAAGTTATGCGTTGCGGCCTTCCAGCAGTTTTATCAGGCTCTGATATCATGACACGTCGAGCGGGTTGAACTCCCTCGAAACTTTCATCCCGAATAGCTTAGCAAGTCTCATTAACCCATCAATTCTCTACCTTTCAGTGAAAGCTTCTGCTTCCCTTAATACCCGCCATACGACCAGTATCTGCCATACGATATTAGACATGGGGTTTGCAAAAGATCCCGGAGCCTTCAGGAAATCCCCAAAAGCTCTGGCGGAGATCGTTATTTTCCCGTGCTCTAGCTATTTTGCTCCCTAGACCGTTAACCGTACATATAAATACGATGGCGTAGCCACATCTTGAGGATGGTAGAGGGCCGCTACTTCCTACCACGACAGGAACCTAGCATACCATGATCCCGGTAGCTGCGCCCATGCATCTCCCCGTGCATGCCCCGCCGCCGAAGGGGAGCCTGTAGCGGGACTCGTTGACTTACGCTCTGGCTAGCGCTACACCAACTTCGGTCTTCACGCCGCCCTTACTGTCCTTCAGGCGGATGGAGTTAGGTTTACCGTTTACCCACCACGGAGCTTAGGGCCAACGGGTCGTAACGTGCTCTTCGCGCGTGATGGCCGCCTCAACGCCGCCTTTCCCCAGAACTGCACCTTCGAAACAAGTACTACCTGAAAAAGAAGAAATGAGCTCTTTCATGCGTTCCATTCCTGTGTGTTCGTGAGATTTATTTCTTTTCTTGTATTTATAGCTTTTTGTTGTTTTGTAAAAGAAAAGCACTCGGTCTCGCCTTTCTGCTAGTCTCATTTGCTCGGCCAATTCCCTTCCCTTTCATTTCAATCATTTTCGGCCCGGAAAGCAGCAGAGAAATGGCTAGAGCGAGCTTTGAAAAGTGTAATTCGGCGGGCGATAATGGCTAAGGCGAGCATTGCTACGGGCGAGCAAGCAAACTCAGGATTTGTTTCCTGGCATTTGATCCGTCCTTGGAATTTCTTTATGCGGAACAAAGAATTCATGCCCCCAACCACTTGCCAGTCTCGCTTTAACAACTAGGTTTAGTTCGCCGAAATGATGTCTCGAACGAATGTCGCCCGAGGGAGTTGGCTCGCTCCCCGTGCTCACGATAAAGAAAATCGGATAGGCTTCAGGAAGGCCAAAAAAGCGGCACGAAATAACATCGGGATTCCGAAAGTATACACTTAAGATAGATCTAGAACAAGACCCGAATCCCACCATAAGTGGCAAACCCCATTACTCATGTAATAAGACAAAGCTAAGAAAGCAAAATTGACTAAGCCCGGAACAAACCAATAAGAGTAGTTTACAATAAAGAAAGCGCATTAGTAACGATTCTCGAAAGTGAGGCTGAGATGACCAACCTTCAAGGGAAAGATACCAACAAACAACACAGTGGCTAGGAAAGCCCCGGGAATTCTATAGAAGATAGGGAGGGTCAAAGTAAGCTATGGCTTATGAATGGTAATATGAAGTAGTAACGGTCAATCAATTTACATTCTGTTGGCTTTGATTCGAGGGGCGAGAATGCCCTAGCATCCATTAGAGGGACTTGCGTTGGCTTTCTTTGCCAACACGAGGTCTGTTCTTGATATTTATAACAGTTTGTTAGGGGCTCATAGCGTCGTTCAAGTCCGTCCATTTCACCGCTTCTTCTTGGGCACTACTAGTTGGTGGTCCTAGACGAAGTGATGGTGATCATCCATCAGTTTCGCTCCGCTTTTCGGCATGAAGATTTGTTCTTGTGATTGAACGCTCCAGTTACTTACGTTTTCCCGATTATTAAATAAGAAAAAATTCGCGGGCGGGCGGTTAGCCAGCAACCACCGCACGAAGAAGACAAGTCTGCTGAACCCAGTAAGCAATCTGTAGCAATGGGTCAGCCAGCAGAAATTAGTCAGCTGTTTAGCGGTTCATCCGGATGAACCGAGACAATCCTAATAATAAGCAATTTTATGCAACAAGGGAAGGGAAGGGAAGGGATCGGCCACAAACCGATTCGGTAAGTCCACAATCACATGAAGACAACCCCAATGAGCAATCCCCCGTAGACCATCATTCAATGCTGCAGCCAACAGCGCCCACCACAACAAATGGGTCAGTCTGAGTCTATACGCCGCAAACAAAGGACAGGCGGGAAGCAGCAAAAAGAATGATTCTAAAATAATAAAGTTATTTCTAATGTGTAATGATGTTATTTACAGATTATACACAAATAAAATGTATTATAAGAAATTACTGCATTTATTAACAGGTAATGTAGAACCACAAAAATTCTTTGTTGATTTGAGATATCATTTGGTATCGACTGGGGCTACAGCTGTTATCATGCATTTATTAGGTTATATAATAGTCAATTTCTTCAGATCGGATGGTAGAAGTGCTATAACTGGCGGATTCAATAAATTTTACTACATACTCGGAATAAGTAGTTTCACAAGTATTATTATTGTTTCACTATATGATAATTTGAAAGCTTTTATATATAAGTATTTTTCTTTTAAAAGTATTACTAATTACATGCGAATATATGCACAAGTTTTTGTATTAGGTGTTATAACATGGTATTTAATAGCAGCTTTGAATATCAATCAATAAATGATTTAATATCTTCCTGCTATAGATATATTGTTGATTATATCACCCCATCTCAGCAGGATGCTGTCAGCATACAACAACCCAACGTAACACATGAAAATAGTAGTGCTATTATAGAAAAAGAAGAACAAGAAAAAGCTGCTAACAAGGTATGCAGCGAAGAAACGACAACTGCTTCTGATATACAAAAGCAGCTGTAAAAGAAGAAGAGGAAAACACTACGCGTGTCGTAGCTACTACTAAATCATCGGGTGATGATGCAGCAGAAACGAGCAGTACGGTATCTTCCGCATTAGAAGAAGAACAACGAAAGGCTGATCCGGGTAGTACTGCATGCAGTAGAATCAAACGATTCAACAACTAGTAGTAGTGTACCGATACATAAAGATAAGTATTTTTGGATTACGCTACTAATACCTGTAGTAGCTGTTATAATAGCATATACATTTGGCAAACGAGGTGGTGGTGGTGATGATGATGGTCCATTACCTTCTATAAGTGATTTTAATCCATTTTGAAATATGATGAATTGGTTTTGGTATAGACCTGGAAGACTTGATTTACCAAATGCTGCTTTGCTTTGGAGGTTATAGATCCTGCCTGTAAATTCAACAGGTAGAATAATGGAAAGTATCCACCTTGCTATAGAGTATATGCGTCATAACCATGATGGCTTTTACATGGCTCTTGAATATCCCCAACATATACCACTTATTTGAAAAGGATTCTTGTATTTAACTTGTTGCATAAGATTGGTACATGAGCGTTTTTTACGTGGCGATCGACTGGATGGTCGGCCTTCAAATGAATAAATTAACACTATCGTAGATTCACTACTTAATACTAATGTTGAAAATAATAATAATAATAATAATAATTCTTATTTACCGTTATATTACTATACTAGTGCTAGTGACATAAATGCTAATTCATCATCTAATACAAATGTAATTGATCTTTGTGAATTTTTCGAACATCCAATTGGTTTTACTGTCCAGAGATTTCCAGATCTTGGTCTCGCAAGCAAGGTTGTTTACCTTTGATACTAATGTTAATATGGTGCGTGCACAGGAGTACTAGTATTAATGAAGATCTGTTCAGTGGATTGATATCAGGGTCTGTTGAAAATATCAGTATCAGTGATAGAACCGATGCCGAAATACAAACCGGTCTTGGTATTGATGCCGAAACACAAACCGGTCTTGGTATTGATGCCGAAACACAAACTGATAATAATCATGCTGATCAACAAAAAAAAACTGTACAAACTGATGTTTCCCGTTTTCATTCTAGTAGTTCTTCTTCAAGAATATATTTCTCTGCTAATGATGATGATGATGATGTTGATGACGATCTTTAATATTAACACAATCTTCTGCTGCTGGGTTAAAACAATACCACCACCTGCGTGTATAAAATAAAAAGAAATAACAATAATAATAATAATAAAGTGTGTAGAGAAATTGGGTCTATGGATAGAGCTGAAACGCTGTGAACCAGACATCCATAAAAGGTAAACTTCTGTTTTGTTTTACCTCAAATTCAATTAAAAGGAACTATAACTAAAGGGAGTTTAGAGGCCATATGAATCTCTTCTAGGATCAAAAATGACTTGATTGAATTTAAGAGAATTTTCCATGTTACACCAAGTTACTTACGGAAGTATGCATACACTCCAGGAACACTTCAGGGTAAACACCCATCCGAATGGGTAGGGTCGAAGGTTCAGCATTCAGGCCGTAACATTAGTTAAGCAGAACAAAAAAAAGATTTTTCCTCTGTTCACCCTAAATGCGTAGTAAAGTGCTCTCCGAACCGAGCTGGATAGTCTCCTCTCACTCGGCTCACTAACCTGAACTTTCATTGTTACGGCTTCAGATATTTAAACCGCACGCAATTGATTGTTGGATGGTTCCCAGCTTTTCGTATGGGGGTTCTCATACGGCATAAGTGACAGAGTGGTATTTGTTTCCTTCTTGCCGTAATCACCATTTGTTTTGTTTGACGAAATCGTGTGCGATCCCTTTCTTATTATTGCGGTCGAGTGCCCGGTATGTGGTACGCCTGCGGCTCTCGGCTCCGTCACAAGCGGCGCATACGTTCCGTAAGGCGGCGCTGGCTGTTCGGCCACGATCTGATCTCCATTGTAGTTTTCTTCATGGATCTGGCACTTGCTAGGCCTGTATTGGATCTGGTACTCAATTCCTTGACAGTGGCTTTACTACGTTCGGTCGTAGTGTGTTCACAATTCGTACAAACGGAACGTCTGGCATCGATTGCTTCTACAAGATCACCGGGCCTCTGCCGCCCAATCTCGTATGCGATGGTCGGTGGCCGATAGGCTTTGCTCCCTCTAGGGGCCGGTCCTCGCTCGCCAGCGGTTGCGGACGCTTCGCTAATCAATCTACAGTTCGATTTAGCAGCGAGAACGAAAGCCAGTAAGTACCGTAGTGTAAGAGAAAGATACCCTGATGATATTTTGTCGCCTGTTTCCAGCAGCAAGGTAGTGGCGATTGGGATACGCTACGAAGAATAGACGCGACTCTTGATTCTCTGAAAAGGTGGATTTTGGAAATACTTGAGGAAGTTGTTTGGATCCTTATCACAAAACCCTCATTCTTTACCTCTCTTATTTTTTCACGCACGAATTCCGTTCCCTTTCATGACCCTTTGTTCTACCACATTCCTCCCATTCCATGAACTTTTGTTTCTTTCACTCTCGGAGTAGGCGCGAAGCCTTCCCGGCTTTACAGGTTTCGACTAGGGAAGTCTTTATATCAAATTTTTTGTTGGGTATCTCTCGCACACTTCCTTCTATGAACCTCGGGCTGTAAGTCACTTTCGAGAGTCTGTCCAAGAAGGCCTGGCTTTCCGTGATCGATACTATCGTGCGTGTTTACCGATACCTTCTCTCATACACTAAACGGTACCACGGAGATCTCTACGTACTTGTCTTAGACAAGTATGCTGAGACCTTCCCAGCCCAAACCCGTGGAAGCGGCAAAGGCTGCAGGGCGAAGCAGATTGCTCTAAGAAGGGTTCGCACCTGCGGCCTGTACAAGTCTGTCTTAGAATTATGGTATGCTAAAGGGCATAGCAGCAAGCGCCTACAGCTAGATTTGGGAATGCAAGGGGGGCGGGGCGGGGCGGGCGAGAGATCCCGCTATGCTTTCTTTCTTTGCGGCATGATACTACGGAATCAAGGCCGCAGGTCCAGCAGTATTTTCACGAAGATGCCGTCTATAGTGGTTCCCTCGAGCCCAGCCCTTGGTCGTCATTGACCTGAGATTAGGTGCTAGTTTTTCATAGGCAGCAATCCGTCATATATCTATGTCCCATCGAAATGGTCTTTCGACCTTCGCTCGATCTCGACAGCTTAGATCCCATAAGACACGTAGTTGTTGTTCCATTGTCGTCAAAGCCTCGAGCTTTAATCCATCCGGACCTGGAGTCAATTTTCTCGTGTCATTCAAGTGTACAACGTCCATCAATGATAGTTCATTAATGTCCATTGATTTAGACTCCTTCTCCGCCACCTTATACAAATAAGATCGATAGGGGTCGGGCCTTTCATTTGAGGGCCCCTGTTCCCTAGCCCTCACAACGAACCACCGTACGGAAGCCTTTCGACTCGTACGGCTCGCCCTCTCAGATCTAGACCCTGGCATTACCAGTTAGGTCTTTACCCGTTGTTCTGCCACGGCGAGGCCCAGTCTAGCTTGCGTGTGGAGTGGCGTACAGATTTGTTAAGGAAATGTCCGTTGCCTTAGTAGAGAACAGTACAATCCTGGACTGGCCCTCTTTGTATTAACCGCGCGCGGTCTATGTCGTCACTACGAGGCCTCTGAACTCTTCAAGGACGCCGTCAAAGAAGGGGATGATTGGCCCCGACTTTTGAAACTACTAGGTTTTCCTTTTTAGTGAGAGCTATGCGGCCCTTGCTTTTCATGCGGAAAAAAGAAGAAACCTTGCCAAAGTAAGCTCAGCAGTCAGCCTACGGGCGCACGGTAAGGTGTTTGGCTTTTTTTTGCCGGATCTAGAGAGATACTACGAGTCCCCCGCCCCAGATTCCCGAATCCGCGGTCGGTTATCTAGTTCGCCGGTACTACCAAAAACTCTGATGCTTACGTTACCGAACTAGTAGTGTCAGTCCGAACGGCCGGCGGAAAACCCAGTTGTGCTTTTAGCATCGGCTCCGTATCGAAGTTGGAAACTCCCCGTGCTCTGCCATAAATGCTTGGAGTCCATATTTATTATGGTGGAGATAATGCTGTGATAGAATTGATTGCTCAATAACCTAACCGAGCGCGCGTTCGAGTCATTGGCTCGTCCAACCTCGCATTCATGAGTAACCCATTCAACTGTCTTTCGGAGACACGGTCGGAAAGTGAGGGCCGAAAGTGGCCTCGCTCTTTCCTTTCGCAACAGGCTATGTTCCCTATTTATTAAGGTAAGTTGCCTCCGTCTCATCGCGAGCACCTACAATGTTGTGATTACATTGTTTAGTAATACATTTACTTGGTGGTTTAACGGTCGCCTCTCCAGGAATGGAAGGTAAAAATGTTAGAACTTCTCTTCTATTCAAATCGGAGAATTTATGGAGGAATTTGGGTTTCGAATTCCCAAAAACCACACGATTATATAGCCAAAGAGGATAGGCTGCGCCTAAAATCATCCCAAGTGCCGCCGATGTGGCCACTAAGCTATTTTTTTAAGAAGCTCCCACTAGAATAGGAAATTCCCCAATGGAGCTGCTAGTGCCGGGTAAACTCATATTAGCTGGAGTAGAAAGTAATGGAATGGTGAAGAAATTTAGCATGGTGCTTGCTAGACCTCCGTAATACCTAACAGGTCGGGTCTTATATCAGTCGTATGGAGCACCAACGCATGAGAAAAGGGCTAAAAGAACCAGTCCATAACTTGACGTGGGTAAAATGCTACCTTCAATTCCCTATATGTTTGATAGAGTGAAATCTTCTCCCCTTAATTAGAGTACGCCGATTCCTCCCTGAACCGTACGAGGTAGTTACCTATCATACGGCTCTCTAACTCCACTTATTGGGTTGTTCTGCTTCCAATCGATGGTAGTACCTGAGATCTGTTACTGAAATGAACCCCTTTGAACATAAAGCCGCCCGCTTTCTATTCATGGTTGGCATGTATCCTTCCGAAATCGGCTTGAACCCGTCGTAGCCGCCTAAAGAGAGAAAGCGTGTAGTGCTTTCCCGGGCGGGGCCGGAGGCCCATATTCTGAACCGAAGGTTCTCTAGAAAACCTACTTTTTCCCGCCCGCCCGGCCGGGGGAAGAAAAGTGCTCCCGATGATGCGTAAGGCTGCGGACTTACTAAATAAAGGGTCTGGAACCGGATACGATAACGGCGTATCCTGAAAGCCTCTAACTCGAATAGGATTGTGCCGTCAATGGCCTTCCCATCAGGAGGGAGAGGAGGGCCAGGTGTCCGCAATCCTGTATTATTTTGGCTTACTCTTGGGTGGACAGTAACCTATGAACCTATGTTACATGGAAAGCCGGACTGTGGCATGTAGTTTTATTGTTGTTACGAGGGCTGGAAACCTAAAGGTTCGCACAAGTATCAATCCCATTCTGTGTGGTGGCAGACACATCCGCTAGGGGATCCGTGGAGATTGGCTCCGCAAATGGCGGCGTGGAGTAAGATCTGCTGCGAGGGTCATGCAGATACATAGGCCCCTTCCCTTCCGCCGAATCGTTCAGCGCTTTCCGCCGTTCGCACGGTCCTTTAGTGGGAGTTGGGCAGGTGCTATGGGCTTCTGACTTCCAGCTACGCGCCCCTTGCAAAGCAGCGAATGGAGGCTGATAGTATTTTAAACGCGCGCGTTCAAAATACATACTGAAAATCTTTTTAGCGACATGAATAAAAAGAAGAAATTCATTCGTGAAAGAATGAATGAAGGGTTCGCCGCTCAGCTGAATCTCGCCGGTGTCACCTATAGGCTGCGACGCCTAGAGTTGTCGTTTGTGCACCCCACCCGTCCCCAATGAAATGAGTAATCCACTCCCTTGCCAATTGTGGCCTTAGCACTTAGTCTCGATGGCTGGCGGGGAGTGTAACAGCTTATGTTCGCGCGTCTTCCCACGCGTACTGGACACGTGTCAGCTGTAGGAAGTATTGTTCCGGAAACGACTCCAATTCGCCAATTCAGGCTCAACTCGCTTGACGTTAGCGGACTTGCATGATACTATCGGGCAATCCGGGAAGATGGCGAGGGAAGAGAATGCGTTAAGGCTGTGAACTTTGAGTTTTCCTCTCTGAGCCCAGAGAACGCTATGCATTTTTCAGGGGCTTTAGCCACTCAACCGAAGGGAAGAGGGTAAACTGATTCTTACTCTGTAGAGCCGTGCTGCGCATTTTCGTTCGTAGAGCTAGCGAAGTCCCCTCACCTACTCTACTCTCCTTGCCGCCTTTTGATGAGAAAAGTAGAAAATGAAACAACGCCGCATTTTATCCTCTAAGGCCCCGCATCCAGCACAAGTACTTCCTGCTAAATTCAATCAAGCTGCTTCTACGACATGCTACGCTTTCTGTCCTATGGTTAGAAGGTTAATTGGTCGCACGTCCGGCATACAGGTTTTTTTTGGCCTTGCGTGTTCATAACTTAACTATAGGTGACCTTACGGCCGCCCGACTAGACATACCAATAGTTACAAAATTCATATAGGCTACTAAAGGGTAGGCAATAATCTTTTTCAGATCAATTTATCTTATAGTAGTCAGGAGAGTGTATATAATAGCAATCACGCTTAGAGTATAAATAAAAAGAGTAAAATAAAGTATCACTCCAGGAAACATGAGTACAGAAAATCTTAAAAAACCATAGGTTCCCAGTTTTAAAAAAATTCCTGCCAAGATTACAAATCCAGCTGTAAGTACCTCTACATGAGCTTCGGGTAACCAAATATGAACTGGTACCATAGGCACTTTTACAGAGAAAGAAGCGAAAAAGGCGAGCCATAGCAAGATTTAGCGCCATTCACTAGACTCTGTGGTTAATAATATATGCAAATCGATAGTTCCCGTCTGAAAGAAAATCAATAAGATAGCTAAGAGCATGAAGACAGATCCAAGCAAGGTATATAAGAGAAACTAATGTGCCGCTCATATTTTTCTTTATCTAGAACCCCATACCCCTATAATAATAAACATAAAGATTAACACGCTTTCGAAAAAAACATAAAAAAGTAAAATATCCAGCATGCGAGACACAGCAATCGTAAAAGATTCACCAATTGAAAATGCTATTATATACTCTTTCTTAAAACTTTCGATACTGGACCAACCTACTAAAATGCAAATGGAAACTGAAGACATGGTCGAGACTGCTAAAGATAGGAGAGTACCGTCTATACCTATGATGAAATTGATGTTTGAATGGGGAAGCCATCAAATAGTTTCCGCAAATTAAAATTTGGCTGTAGAATTATCGGATCATGTCCGAAAAACTGAAAAATACGAGAAAATCATCAAAAAAGCGCACAGACCAGTGATTCATATCCGTCATATTCCGAAATCGAGAAAAACCGAAGAAATAATGCTTCCCAACGGAGAACATAGGGTGAGACCACTGAGATGGGATTCCGCTAATAACATCATCTTTTAATAAGTCTGTTCGGTTTTTTCCCTTTTTCTCTCTCCTCCATATGCATGGGAGTTAAAGGTTGGTTCTTCAACAAGTCGCAGCAATGCAATGAAGGCCTTCGCTTTGTCTCGTCGACCGCAAACAAAGCGGCGATGGGCTGGCTTTCCGCGTTTCCGTAAAGAAAATCGAAAGAACTCTGATTGATTCTTATTCGTAGTTGGGATGCAGGGATAGATTTATTTCTTCCTCGAAGAACCGTACGAACGATTAGGCCGCTGCGATTTCCACACGCAGACACGCGGATTCATCAGCGGGCGATTTATTCCCCGATCGAACGAATGAATGAATGAATGAATGAATAGGGTGTCGTTCGCAATGACAAGGAACGTTAGCTGGAAACGCGGTCAACTAACGGGCCGGGCACAAGTGCAATATTTTCATTTTGGTGTGACTCTTGGTTGGAGAAGGCCACAGTTGGTCTCTTCTCCATAAGC
>CAKZGI010000137.1 GCA_936914905.1 uncultured Trichormus sp.
TGTTATGGATATGAGGTCAGTTATGAATTAGTTATCAACATCTTCATGGATAGTTTCTATTAGTTACTATTCCCAACCCTGATTCTTTCCTTGGCTCTTTCCTAATCTTAATACTATGGAAAGCCAGACACAGACTCCTTTGTAAATTTTCGGCCGTCTCTTTTGAATTTCTCTGGTTTAGACTGTAAAGCGGTTGAATAAAGTTCCCAGTTTTCCTGCATATTTCCTTGATTAACATTATGAGCGATAGTCTTAATTCCTCCGATTTGCAAAAAATCACAAATGAGCCTGTAAACAGTGTGGGTGTTGTTTTACAACGTGGTGGGGAAGAGTTGATTTTAGAAAAAGTTTTATATCGTTTCACCATCGGTTTAGCTGCGGAGTTTCCCCGTGAACAATTATCTAATATAGCTTGGGGTGTTTAGCAACGCACCATACCCAAAACACAACTGGAATTTTTCACTGTTAAACCTGAGCAATTAGAAACGGCCATGTCTCAGGCACTGGATGACAAAAATCTGGCTTTTGCTAGTCATGTTTACAAGTTTAAAAATAATCCTGGAACTTATGTTTATCTGAGTGACAAAATCACAACTCAATTTGCTACTTGGGTTGCTACGGAAGAAATTAACTCTATAGCTACTACTTTCAAATTAGTTGAAAATAGACCAATATTAGGACTACCCAATACTTTTGTATTTCTCGTTAATAAACAAGCAACACAAAATACTATTAAAATTACAAATCAACTCCAATTACTTCCAGAGATTTTGGCTGCTGAACCAAATATTGTTATTCAACAAGAACCACATTATAAACCTGCTGATTCGCTTTATCCTGAACAATGATATCTCAACCACAATAGCGGTAATCTGTTGGGAATTTGTTCTCATATTTCTGTAGAACAAGGTTGGGATATTACTCGCGGCTTGCGTTCTTTGTTTGTGGCAGTTGTGGAGGATTCTTTTGGTTTGAATCACCCATATTTTCAAAGTATCGGTAAAGTTGTCGCTCCTAGAGACTTGAAAGAAAATGATTTTTTACCGTTACCTAGAGAAAAATAAACTATTCACGGTACTGCTTGTGCAGGGATAGTTGTGGCGGAAGAAAATGGTACAGTAATTGTGGGAGTTACTCCTGGTTGTGCATTGATGCCAATTCTTATAACGGGATATTTAGATGATGAATCTATTGAAGATATATTTAAGTGGGCAATTGATAAAGGTGCTAGTGTCATTTCTTGTAGTTGGGGTGCATCTGCTGTTTATTTTCCTTTATCTTTGCGTCAGAAAGCTGCTATTATCCGTGCTGCTACTCAGGGAAGAAATGGGAAAGGATGTGTAATTTTGTTTTCAGCTGGTAATGCTAACCGCCAGATTGATGGTGTTATAAATGAGGAAAATTGGCCGAAGAATATTTTACAAGGTAAGACTTTACAAGGTAAGACAGCTTGGTTAAGTGGTTTTGCTCTTCATCCAGATGTAATTGCTGTTGCTGCTTCTACTAGTTTGAATAAAAAACCTGCTTATAGTAATTGGGTTCCAAATATTTCTGTTTGCGCTCCTAGTAATAATGCTCCTCCGGGGATGTGGTTTCAGAAAACGGGGTTTGTTTACACACAACCCACAATTACTACTTCTATTTCTGGGTTGGGAATGTTGACTACAGATCAGTTGGGGGCTGCTGGTTATAATCCTGGCAATTTTACTAATAATTTTGGCGGTACTTCTAGTGCAACTCCGGTTGTTGCTGGTCTAGCGGCGTTAATTTTGTCAGCTAATCCTAATTTTACGGCGCAAGAAGTGAATCAGATTTTACAGGAAACTAGTGATAAAATCGTTGATCCTGATCCTGACTCACAATTAGGTTTACGTGGAGGTAGTTATGATAGTAATGGTCATTGTATCTGGTTTGGTTATGCTAAAGTAAATGCTGCCGCTGTACATGCAGCACAGCAGTTGCGTATAGTGGGATTAAATCCCAGTCAAGAAATACGGGTTGTGAATATAAAAGAAATAATGATTCCTGATTTTGATAAATTAGGAATTAGGAGTGTGATCACTATTAATCAAATCGCTATTAATCAAAATGTCACTGTTGCAGATATTCAGGTGATATTTAATATTGTTCATGATTTTTTAGGAGATTTAGAAATTTATTTGATTGCTCCTAATAATCAACATGTTTTATTACAAAGTCGGACTCTGGGGAGACAGAGTCAGTTACAAAGGACTTATACTGTGCGATCGCATCCTGTTCTTAAACAATTACTATCCTTAACAGCTAAAGGAAGTTGGCAATTACAAGTTATTGACTATTCACCTCAAGATGTGGGTAAACTGAATGGTTGGGAATTAGTTATAGGATATGGCGGATAAGCACAATTAAAAATTAAAAACTCAAAACCAAGGGTATAGATACCCAGCTTCTCAAAAAATTGGGTATCTGGATTGTTAATCTGTGCTTCATTTACTTGAAAATAGCTGTAATATAGCGAGCGGGATAAAAGTATCCGCTGAAATGAGGGGAAAGTTTACAGACTTTCAACCCTGTTTCCTCCTATATCAAGAATTTGGTATTTCTGCGAAAGCATGAGACTTTATTTCTAAACTTTGATGGCTTAATTGTTGCAACTGATTTGTTAAATCTGCTGTCAGACGTTTAGCTTCTTTTTTTAAATAACCGTTGATGTAATCTGTAACTTTTATAGGTTTACCAATGTGAATGTTTACATCAGTTCCCCAATTAGGATAAGGTTGGCTGTAATTGATGCCTACTGTTAAAATTTTGATTTCTAAACCTGGGTGAACAGATGCAGCACTTAAGGCTAAACGAGAAATTCCCGACTTTAAAGCGTGAACTTTTCCATCCCGATAAATACCGCCTTCCGGATAAATAACCAACATTTCTCCCTGTACCATTAACTCCACTGTATGACGTAAAGTTGCGATCGCCGGACGTTGAGTATCAACAGGAAAACCCCCCATTCGCCTGACAAACCAACCTTGTAGCCCTTTACATTCACTACTTGTCACCATAAATCGCATATCTCGACCAGTCACACAACGACCCGTAGCGTAGGGTAACAGCAAAGAATCCCAACGAGAACGGTGGGTAGGTGCAAGAATAATTGGACCACTGGTGGGTATATTTTCTTGTCCAGTGATGTGAATGTCACCAAAGAATAAAGGTAAAACTATGTTACGTACTAAAAGATACGCCAAAGGAGTTAACCAAGGAGAAACGCGTGAGGTACTAGAAGCCACCTTGGGATTGACTAATGTATTTGTAATTTGCGATTGAGGTTTGGTAGAAGCAGAGTAAAATTCCATCATGACGGTGGCTACTAGTTAGCGAGTAAAATGTGACGCAAACTTAATTATGTCCACCGTAAATTTTCTTGAGTAACTTGTGTTTTGCTATCTGGACAGTTTCACCTCTGTCCGTTATTTTTGCTGTTGGCGTTTAGTAGTAAACCAAGTCTGTAATTGATGACGACAAGCTGATTCTAGAATACCTCCTACCACTTGCAAGCAGTGATTAGAGGCAGGGCTATTAGGTATGTTGATAACAGTACGAATTGCGCCAGTTTTGGTATCGTCTACTCCATAGACAAGTGTCGCTAAACGTGCATGGACTATTGCACCAGCACACATTGGACAAGGTTCTAGAGTTACGTAAAGGGTGCACTTATCCAAACGCCAATTTTGTAGAGATTGACTAGCAGCCCGAATCGCCATAATTTCTGCGTGTCCTGTTGGGTTTTGGTCGCGTTCTTTGCGATTTTCCCCTGTGGCGATTAAATTATCCGCAGCATCAACAATCACCGCGCCTACAGGAACTTCTCCAGCATCACCCGCCACCTGTGCTAATTCAAGCGCGTGATTCATCCATTTTTGATGTTTTAGATATTCTTGGTGATTGGTGATTAGTGATTGGTGATTGGTCATTCGACTTTCCCCTGCACCCCTATTCTTGAATTAAAAGCGGATCTAGTTGACCTTTTGTATCCAGGGCGTAGAGGTCATCACAACCACCGATATGCTGATTATTTATAAAGATTTGGGGGACGCTGCGGCGACCGTTGGCGCGTTCTGCCATGTTTGCTCTTGCTGTTTCATTGCCATCAATTTTGTATTCGGTGAATTTTACACCGTACCATTTCAGCAGCAGTTTGGCTCGGATGGAATAAGGACAGGTTTGCCAGGTGTAAATTTCTACGTTAGCTTTGTTACGCTCTGGGTGACGACCTAAAAGCGAGTTAAGGAAGTTTAGCATACTCTGACTCTTAGAGACTTTTTTTATTTTTATTTATTTTTAGCTTAGAACATTCACAGCATTAATACAAATGCACTGTCATTTTCTTTGATCTGGGCCACATTCGATATAAATAGCAGTAAAACTTAACTTTTTTCTATATGTAACCGCACTTTGGTAGACTTGAAAACTGAAATAGCCAGATACAACGACGCTAAGATAAGCAATTGAGAGGGCAGTCCTGTGGAAAATACACTTGGGTTAGAGATTATTGAGGTAGTAGAGCAAGCAGCGATCGCCTCCTCGAAGTGGATGGGTAAAGGTGAAAAGAACACTGCTGACGAAGTAGCAGTGGAAGCTATGCGGGAACGGATGAACAAAATCCACATGCGTGGTCGTATCGTCATCGGCGAAGGCGAACGCGACGAAGCTCCCATGCTTTACATTGGTGAAGAAGTCGGTATCTGTACCCAACCAGATGCTAAAAATTTCTGTAACCCTGATGAATTAGTAGAAATTGACATTGCTGTTGACCCTTGCGAAGGTACTAACCTTGTGGCTTATGGTCAAAATGGCTCAATGGCAGTTTTGGCAATTTCCGAAAAAGGTGGTTTATTTGCTGCTCCTGACTTCTACATGAAGAAGCTCGCAGCACCAGCCGCTGCTAGAGGTCATGTAGATATCAACAAATCTGCAACAGAAAACCTCAAAATTCTCTCTGAGTGCCTAAACCGTGCTGTTGAAGAATTGGTAGTGGTAGTGATGGATCGTCCCCGTCACAAAGAACTAATTCAAGAAATTCGCACTGCTGGTGCAAGAGTAAGACTGATTAGCGATGGTGACGTTTCTGCGGCTATCTCTTGTGCTTTTGCTGGTACTAATATCCATGCGTTAATGGGTATCGGTGCTGCCCCAGAAGGTGTAATTTCAGCTGCGGCTTTACGTTGCTTGGGTGGACACTTCCAAGGACAATTGATCTACGATCCAGAAGTCGTACAAACAGGTTTAATTGGCGAAAGCAGAGAAGGTAATCTTGCCCGTTTGAAAGACATGGGTATTACTGACGGAGACCGAGTTTACAACTCTGATGAATTAGCTTCTGGTGAAACAGTGCTATTCGCTGCTTGCGGTATCACTCCCGGAACTCTAATGGAGGGTGTGCGTTTCTTCCACGGTGGTGCTAGAACCCAAAGCTTGGTTATTTCCAACCAATCTAAAACTGCTCGCTTTGTAGATACAGTTCACTTGTTTGAAGAACCCAAGGTTATTCAACTCCGGTAGTAACTGGTGATTGGTGACTGGTGATTGGTGATAGGGGAAGAAAAACTATTACCAATTGCCAATTACCAATTACCAATGACCCATTACCAATGACCGATTACCAATTACCAATTTAAGAAATGAATATTGCAGTGGTGGGGTTAAGCCATAAAACAGCCCCTGTAGAAGTTAGAGAAAAACTCAGTATTCCTGAACCCCAAACCGAAGGTGTGATTGCTCATCTCCTCAGCTATCCTCATATTGATGAAGTCGCTATCCTCAGCACCTGTAACCGTTTGGAAATCTACATTGTCAGTAATCAAATTACCCAAGGTCTTCAGGAAGTTACTCAGTTTCTGGCAGAACATAGCAAATTACCTGTCATATCTCTGCGACAACACCTGTTTATGTTGATGCATACCGATTCGGTAATGCATATTATGCGGGTGTCTGCTGGGTTAGATAGTCTTGTCTTAGGTGAAGGTCAAATTCTGGCTCAGGTGAAAAATACTCACAAACTGGGACAGCAATTTAACGGTATAAAAACAATTTTGAATCGTTTATTTAAACAGGCGCTGACATCAGGTAAACGGGTTCGCACTGAAACTAGTATTGGTACTGGTGCAGTCTCCATTAGTTCAGCCGCTGTAGAATTGGCCCAGATAAAAGTAGAAAATTTAGCTCCTTACCGTGTAGCTATTCTGGGGGCGGGGAAAATGTCCCGGCTACTTGTACAACACCTCATTTCTAAAGGTGCAACTCAAATTAGTATTGTTAATCGTTCCCGTGAACGTGCGGAAGAATTAGCAAAGCAGTTCCCAGAACAACCTATTCAAATTCACTTGCTGCCGGAAATGATGTCAGTGGTTGCTCATTATGATTTAGTGTTTACAAGCACTTCTGCAACTGAACCAATTCTTGACCGCGCTAAATTAGAAATGGTTTTAGACCCTAACCATTCACTAATGTTATTTGACATTTCTGTACCTCGTAACGTGGATGCAGATGTGAATGATTTGGCAAATGTGCAAGTATTTAATGTGGATGATTTGAAGGCAGTTGTGGCACAAAATTATGAAAGCCGCCGTAAAATGGCACAGGAAGCTGAAAAAATTCTAGATGAAGAAGTAGAAGCTTTTGATGTGTGGTGGCGTAGTTTAGAAACTGTATCTACCATTAGTTCATTGCGGAATAAAATCGAAAGCATCCGCGAACAGGAACTAGAAAAAGCTTTATCTCGGTTGGGTTCAGAATTTGGTGAAAAACACCAAGAAGTGATTGAGGCTTTAACAAGAGGAATAGTTAATAAAATCTTACATGACCCAATGGTACAATTACGGGCACAACAGGATGTTGAGGCTAGACGTAACTGTATGCGGACTCTGCAAATGTTATTTAACTTAGATACAGGTGAGCAGTTTAGCTGAAATTGTCAGAGATTAGAAATAAGGAGTCAGGAGTCAGGAGTTGTTGAATTTTAACTTTTAACTTTTGACTCCAGTGAGAGTTTTTTTAACTACTTATTGACCTAAATAAGCCTCTAAAACTTTGGGATTACTTTGAATTTCTGTAGGAGTACCAACGGCTAAATTTTGTCCTTCAGCCAGAACCCAAACGCGATCGCACAGGGACATAATCACATCCATATTGTGTTCAATAATTACAAAAGTTAGTCCATCTTCACGATTCCACTTGAGAATGCGATCGCAAATATCATCAATCAATCTCGGATTCACCCCCGCAGCAGGTTCATCTAATAAAATTAACTTAGGATTAGTCATCAAAGCCCTTCCCATTTCTAATAGTTTGCGCTGTCCACCAGATAAACCACCAGCATAGTCATTTGCTTTTTTTTCCAACCCTACAAATTCTAATAAAAACATTGCCCTTTCTTTAAGTTGTTTCTCTTCTTTTGCAACAACATGAGGTTGAAACTGAACTTGCCAAAAGTTCTCACCAGTTTGTTTTTGTGCTGCTAATAACACATTTTCTAACACCGATAACCGCGAAAGAGTCCGCGCTACTTGAAAGGTGCGGATTAAACCTTTTTGGGCAATTTGGTATGGTTGTAGATTATGAATAGGTTCACCAGCAAAAATCACTCTTCCCTTATCTGGGTGAATGAAATTAGAAAGTAAATTAAATAAAGTAGTTTTACCAGCACCATTAGGACCTATTAAACCTGTAATGCTACCTTTAGCAACTTCTATATTGGCATCTTTAACAGCTTGAATACCACCAAAACTTTTACAAAGTCCAGTAGCAGCTAATAGGGGAAGTTGGGGAGATTCGATATTATTTACCATAGAAACTGATGCTCAACTTATTCTGAAATTTTTAGTGTGATTTCAATTATGGCAATTTACTAGTTTAGCCAAAATACCTGAAATTTTTTTGATGTCTTTAATAAGACAATGTTCACTCAAGTCAATGTAAACTACTGAATCTTGCAGTTTTAAAAACTTCTACATATTTCCTGTAGTTACGACTCCATATATCGAATCTATATAATTGCCTTCCTTTTGATGAAATAATTGTGCGGCTATAATCTCTGCTACACATTGACCTAATCCAAGCTTAATGTTTTAATTTTTTGCTTCAACTATGGTGACAACAGGAGAAGTAATAAATAATTGTTCTGGTGATTTACTAATTATGAAATCACAAACTCCATTTAAACCCTGTTCTGGTTCAACATTAAAGTCAACACCGGAGAATAAACTAATTTCTTCGGTAAAAATATTTTTGATTTCAATTGGAAGTGGAGAAATTATCATTTCTGAACGGGCTTTTTCTGTATTGATTGCTAATGCCAAAGGAACGTTAGTTTTTAGGACAGGATTTAAAATTTGACTACATTCTCTTTCTGGCTGGTGTGTCTGGAAAGAAATCTATTTTTTCATTAATCTCTAAATTAAATTTCTTCACTACCTCCTGTATTTGAAAATCGCTATAAGCCATTAAATTAACCTCCTGAAAACGGCTGATACTCCCAATGCCCAATTACCAATTACTTCCCAAGACTAAGTTCTTCCTTTTTACCTAGAAGACCTTGAGGTCGCCAAATCATCAGTACCATGAGAATTAGACCGATAAACATAATCCGAAAGGCACCGATACGTTCCACATCTAAAGGAACTATTTTCGGTAAAAATTCCCGTGTTAAGGCATCATAAGCAAAGTAAATTACTGCACCCAAAATTGTGCCAATGTTATTTCCAGAACCACCTAAAATTACCATAATCCAAGCATCAAAGGTAAGTTGGGGTTGAAAATTATCGGGGTAAATCGCGCTGAGTTGCCACGCGAATAAAGCACCGGCTATACCTGCGATTGCACCGCCTAACATTAAAGATTGTAGTTTATACCGGAAGACATTTTTACCTAATGCTTTGGGAATTTCTTCATCTTCGCGGATAGCTTTGAGGATTCTACCCCAAGGGGATTTTACTAAAAATTCTAACCGCCAAAAAACAAATGCTAATACTAACAAAGCCAACAACATCAAACCAGCCTTAGGATTGTAGTTATATAGTCCCATCACACCGGCGAAATAAATTGTTAATAACAATACACCTAAAATTATTCCCACTATTAAACGTGAAAATAACTCTTGGTTGTTGCGATTGCTTCGGGATTTTTGAGCCGTTTTCACCCAGCGCCACAAGCAAAAGACGGTGATGATTGTTAGCAGAGTAAGTACGCCAATCATCAGCAATCGCAAAAATAAACTTGGCGTTGTATTCAAGGGTATAACATAACTTTGTACACCGAACGCCCCAGATACCCAAGTCTTACCAATTGGTAACTCCTGATTATTTATTACCAACCGAATCAGTTCTCCTGTACCGATAGTGACAATACCCAGATAATCTTCCCGCAAGCGTAAAGTTGCAAAACCAATTACTAAACCCAACAAGGCGGCCACAATTGCCCCTGCTATAGTTGAAAATAACAGAGGCACGCCCTTTAAACTTAATAAAACTGTTGTATACGCTCCCAAGGTCATAAAAGCAATATGACCAAAGTTAATTAACCCTGTAAAACCCCACTGCAAATTAAGTCCCAGTCCAAACAGGGTAAAGGTAGCGGTAGAAATAGCGAGAAAAATAAGATATTCAATCATAATTAGTCAGTGGTCAGTGGTCAGTGGTCAGTGGTCAGTGGTCAGTGGTCAGTGGTCAGTGATCAGTGGTCAGTGGTCAGTGGTCAGTGGTCAGTGGTCAGTGGTCAGTGGTCAGTGGTCATTGAGCATGGGGTATAGCGCATTAGATTTTCCCCTCTACACCCCTACACCCTGCTCCCAATTTACGAATGCAAAGGGCTGAATGTAGTGTACCTTAGGTCTTGTCAAGTGTTAACTTGAACTAGGGCTATTGTTACTAGGGCGTGGATAGTTATCAACTATTATGAATTTACTACGGATGAGAATGCATCACCTGATCGAGCAAATAGCCGATGAGGATCTGCAAAGTGTTTGGGAGATTGTCCAATCCTTGCATTTTGACGCTTATATGGTCAATGCTATGGAACAAGTTAAGCGATCACAGCATCCGTGGGACATACTAACCCATGATGAGGTAGTACGATTGTTAATGTTCCTATGAATTTCAAAAATCAACGTTAACAAACAAGAATTGGGTTAGCTACAGTGAGTCTCGAAGTGCGTTATGCAAGGTCTTTTTTAGTAGACCTGAAAAGTTTAGAACCCGCTGCTTATGAACGGGTGTATAATTTTGTATTTGTTGAATGTGCTGCTGACAGGTGGTATTTACATAGGCTTCCCGAATTGCGACAGCTGGATAAGGAAGGTATTTTTTATCGCTTTACCATAGATAACTATCTCATAGGCATAGAAATTACGGGAGAAATAGTCAAATTTTTGCGTGTCATTCCTAAGCCTGATGTTTAACAAAAATTGTTTCAGCTATTTCTTCTTATAATTCACCCGTAGAGGTCAGCTTCAAGCAAACTGGCATGATCGAAGCTGACACCAGTTAGATCGCAGTCTTCAAAAGTGGATTGGAACAAACTGGCTTGATTCCAGATATAGTAATCCTATGAATCATGAGTAAATACTATTACTGCATTTGTAACATATAGAACTAGAATTTAAAGTTATGAATTACCCTTAATATACCACTTCAAGCAGAAAACACAAATTTACTTGGTATTTATGTTATCTTTAATTTCTTTAATTAAGTATTTTCTCACCAATGATTCCGGATTCCTAATAGTTTTGCTAAAAATGCAAAGTTTTTTGAAATAAATTTTTGCGTTATCTGTCATATTGCATAACGCTGTGTGTCCCTCGCTCGTTTTGAGAGTTTTTTCTGCTACCCCTATTTATTGAGCTGATAGGGTAAGTTGATATCATCAATCTTGCTCCCCTGCCTCTTGATTACAAACTGTATAAGACAAAGCAGGGATCGCCAAAACCATACATTAAACTGGAGCTTGACCAAATATATGTGAGAATTCCCTCATGATGGATGCTAAGGCTCTTTGGCAAAGATACCAAGATTGGTTATATTACCACGAGGGATTAGGACTTTATCTAGATATCAGCCGGATGCGGTTTGATGATGGCTTTGTGGAGTCGTTGCAGTCGAAGTTTGACAAGGCGTTTGCGGATATGGCAGCTTTGGAGAAGGGATCGATCGCAAACCCCGACGAAAACCGCATGGTAGGTCACTACTGGCTAAGAAATCCCGATTTAGCCCCCTCCCCAGAACTGACCCAAGAAATTGTCCAAACCTTAGAACAAATAGAAGCTTTTGCTGACCAGGTACATACTGGTGCAGTTCATCCCCCGAAAGAAAGCCGCTTTACTGATATCATCTCCATTGGTATTGGCGGTTCTGCTTTGGGTCCCCAGTTTGTCGCTGAAGCCCTTTCCCCAGACTCCCCACCCCTTAACATTCATTTTATCGACAATACCGACCCCACAGGTATAGACAGAGTTCTCTCCCAAATCAATAACCTAGCCAGCACTTTAGTATTAGTCATTTCCAAATCTGGCGGTACCCCCGAACCCCGCAACGGCATGATTGAGGTGAAAAAAGCCTACGCTGCCAAAAATCTAGACTTTTCTAAATATGCAGTGGCTGTTACCGGACCAGATAGCAACCTGGATAAAGTGGCAAAATCTGAAGGTTGGTTAGCCCGGTTTTCGATGTATGACTGGGTGGGTGGACGTACCTCAGAAATGTCTGCTGTAGGGCTAGTACCTGCCGCTTTACAGGGTATTGATATCCGCGCCATGTTAGAAGGTGCCAAAGAAATGGATGACGCTACTCGCGTCGCTGATTTGAAAAATAACCCCGCCGCACTTTTGGCTTTGGCTTGGTACTATTCCGGTAACGGTAAAGGCGGAAAAGACATGGTTGTCTTACCTTACAAAGACAGCTTGTTATTATTCAGCCGTTACCTGCAACAATTGGTCATGGAATCGTTGGGTAAAGAAAAAGACCTAGATGGTAAAATCGTGTATCAAGGTATTGCTGTTTATGGTAACAAAGGGTCTACCGACCAACACGCCTATGTACAACAATTGCGCGAAGGTGTGCCTAACTTCTTTGCTACTTTGATTGAAGTATTAGAAGACCGTCAAACAAAATCTCCAGAAATTGATCCTGGTGTAACATCTGGTGATTATCTCTGTGGTTTCTTGTTAGGAACTCGTCAAGCATTGTATGAGAATAATCGTGATTCAATTACAGTCACCATTCCTCAAGTTAATCCCCGCACTGTTGGCGCCTTAATTGCATTGTATGAACGGGCTGTAGGTTTATATGCCAGTTTGGTAAATATCAATGCTTATCACCAACCAGGTGTGGAAGCTGGTAAAAAAGCTGCGGCTGTAATTCTCGATTTACAACAAAAAGTAATGACAGTATTGCAAACAGAAAAGAAAGCACTTTCTATTTCTGAAATTGCTGATAAAGCTGGTGCTTCAGAACAAATAGAAGCAATTTACAAAATTCTCCGTCATCTCCATACTAATAATCGCGGTGTGGTGTTAACAGGTGATTTAGCTAAACCTGGCAGTTTAACTGTTTCTCTCAGTTAAATCACATTATTCTTGTTAGTTAAATCCTCGATTTCTTGAAGAGATCGGGGATTATGTTTTTGCATAATCTCTCGCGAACTCCTCTCCGATGCGGAAAGGGGCAGTTAAATTCTCCACCAGGTCAAGAAAGAAATAAATAAATTTAAGCCTCTCCCTGTGGGGGAGAGGATTGGAGAGGGGTCATTCAATGTTTATTTTGTATCAATAAAAATTGACAATAGACAGAAAATAATACAGGGTTATTTTGACAGTCAAATAATGATTTGATAAAATTAGGATAATTAATTGTTAAACTGAAGTTTAAAAAAAAATGACTAAATTAACACCAAGATTACCAAGGAGAAGAGGAAGAATTTCTCCTGATCTGACTTCATCACGGGAAGAATTAGCTAGGCTTAAAGCTGAAGATGAGGCAGAATATCAACGTTATCGAGCAATTTTTGAAAGATTACGTCCTGATTTGATCACAGATCATTATGGTTGGTATATTGCGATTGAGCTAAATAGTGGTGATTATGTGATTGATCAAGATAAAGAAGCGGCACACAAAAAAGCGCGTGAAAAGTTTCCAAATCCTGTGTTTTTTATTTGAATGAATTTGGAGCAGTTAGCAGAATATGATACAGGGTTATTTTTGTGAGAGGAGGCAGTTATTTTTTGAAATTGAATTAATTACTGCTGATGGTTTAAATTTACCTATAGATGCCCTCTTTGATCCTGGTTTCACAGGTTTTATGGCGTTGAATATACAAGATTTAGATAGTCCCCAATGGGATTATATAGACAAATAAACTCTGCGAACTGCTCAGGGTGAAATTACCTTTAAAAGATATTTGGGTAAGGTGATATTGGATAGTCAAGAGTATGAAATTGCTGTGTATAATGCGGATGAGTTGACGGAGATTTTATTGGGTTCAGAGTGGTTGGAGTTTTTGCCTTTAGTTGTGAATTGTCAAGCTGGTGTTTTGAGTTTGGGATGAGTTTTAGTAACGAACTGCAGAGACGCGGAGAGCGCATAGGAAATATAAACTATATACTTGTACTCCCAGCATCCTACCTATATTAGACCTCTTGCAGAATTAATTCTATGTTATAATTGGCGGTTGTCTTTGTTTTAGCCAAAAGTTAGAGTTACACGGTTATGTTTGAATTAGTGATCGCAAAAAACACCAAAAATACATTAAATCTAAAATTCTCTATCATACCACAGAAACAATTTTGCAGGAGGTCTACTGTCTTAAATTAGCTACACTATGATACATATGCAAGTAAAGTATAGAGTTGATCTGGAGGCTTGAGCTTAAATGGTAGATTTTAAGAAACTGCTAGAATCCTAAAATCAGCAAGTTGTTATAGAACCAACCGAAATTTTCCGACGCCTACCAAAGCCACCAGGTATAAATGACTTTTACACCAGTCAAGACCAGGTGTTAAAAGAATGGTTTAATCGGAAAAAAGAGCGCGATCTTGTAATAAAGTTACATACAGGGGGTGGAAAAACCCTTGGCTACGATAAGTGATCATAGTGCTATCATTCGTACATTTGATGCTGATTATAATTCAGTGGGCAAGCCCATTACGTCAAACTCATTAGCTGGTCTGAGTGAACGAATGATTCTCGCTCCAGAACTGATCTTTCCTATGGAAAGGATACAGCAGATTCTCCAGAATATAGCTAAATGGATGGCTGATGAACAAAAAGAAGGAACTGTAATTCTGACACCATCTAAGCAAACTGCTAAGTTATGGCAAAATGTGGCAACATTTGCTGATAACACTGATAAAGTAGCCATATATGTTAAGGAACTTCAGGATGGTAAATCACGAGGTCCATTTGTATTGTCTAATAGTTACTCTGTAATAGACCTTCCTGATTCTAGCTGTAGACTATTGATTATCTCAGGATTGCCTTTTGGTAGCAGTGAATATGAGCAACATAGAGCAAATACATTTGCAGGTGCTTCTGGATTTAGTAGTGCTTTAGCCTAACGTATTGAGCAATGTATGGGACGAGGTGCGCGAGGAACAGGTGACTACTGTGTAGTAATTTTGACGGGCAATGATATCGCTGCATGGCTAGGGCGTTATAAACAATTCTTGACTAAAAGTACACGCGCTCAGTTTCAAATGGGACAAGAAATTAGTAAAAGTATATCTGATAAAAAAGAGTTGCATGAAACTATAATGAGGTGCTTAAATCGTGATACAGGTTGGATTGAGTATGATGCAAAATCTTCAGCCATTATTACAGAATCTATTGAACAAGAACAAAGCTCATTGACTCAAGCTAAAATCGAAAGAAAAGCATTCGAGTTAATACGTACTGGTTATTTTGATAAAGCAATATCTAAGTTAGAAGATTACTGGGAGAACACAGAAAAAGTTGACTTAAAAAGTAGAGGCTGGTTAAAACAATTAGCTGCTCGTGCTGCACATTATTCGGAAAGAACTGATTTATCTCAAAAATATTAAAAGCAAGCGTATCCAGATAATCCCAGTTTATTACGTCCTAAAATTATTCCCTAATACGTCCAACTGACAAAACCAGGTAAGCAAGCTGAAGAAATTGTTAGTTAATTTATTACTTACAAAAGCCTCAGACGTGGTTATATTGGATGGTTTAATCAAGAGGTTTGGCATTTAGTTCCACAAGCATCTGCTAAGGAGAGTGGATTAAATAAGGTATAATACTGCCAATAATATCTATACACTAACTAGAAGGGTAGATGGAGAACTGGTAGATGATGCCCCCTGACCCTGGTGAAATT
>CAKZGI010000138.1 GCA_936914905.1 uncultured Trichormus sp.
ATAATTAAGTGGATTTTTCCTTTTGGTAGACGGTCAAAATTCCCTTCTACCATTTATTTTTTTTGACACCAAGTTAATTTTCCTGACAGGTCTATTTTAGCCAACTAGAAGCATTAGAGCAGATTCTTACTGCTGATGCTAGTCATTTTGAGGTGGGGAGAGGGGAATAGGAGTTTAAGATTTTTGCTGGGCGATGCCTGCAGCGAGTGTAGCTAAAGCTCTTTAATGTTAATGGATGGAGAACCCCACCAACGTCAAAGGCAATTATTAGCTCCTCCCTTTCATCGTGAGCGAATCCGGGCTTATGGTCAAGATATCCAGGATATTACGCAAGAACTAAGTAATCACTGGCAGATGGGTAAGCCCCCTTCAATATCCGAGAATCAATGCAAGAAATAACCTTGTAATATTACGGGTAATATCTAGTTTAGATGAAGGAGAGATGTTTGAAGAATTGAGGTGATAACTCACATCTTTACTAGACTTCGTAACATCACCAATTATGTCGAGCGCCTTCTTCTTTCGGTTCATGGAAAAAAACTTGGGGGATTGGAGTCCTTGGGGCTGGATTTTACGCCAACAGCAACACATTGATGAACTAATTTATACTTTAAATCAACAAGGACGGGCAGAATCTGACCAAAATCGCCTAGATGTCCTCAGTTTAATAATGGCGGCTCGTGACCAAGAATATCAAGGAATGTCAGATCAAGAATTACACGATGAGTTAATGACTGTTTTGGTAACGGGACATGAAACCACTGCTTCTGCGTTAACCTGGTCTTTTTACTAGTTGGATAGATTAGACCTCTTGCAGAATTAATTTTATCTTAGTAATGGGGGTTTATCTTTGCTTTGGCCAAAAGTTAGAGTTACACGGTCATGTTTGAATTAGCGAGCGCAAAGAACACCAAAAAATACATCAAATCTAAAACTCTCTATCATACCACAGAAACAATTTTGCAAGAGGTCTGTTACCAGAAGAGAAGTACGAGAAAATCTATTACAGGAATTAAACACCTTGGGAACCAACCCAGAACGGAGTCAAATTGGTTAAATGCCATATTTAACAGCAGTTTGTCAGGAAATCCTGAGAATTTACTCAATTGTAATAGCGGGTTTCTTGCAAGTTGTGATCCCATTGAGATTATGGGTTATAAATTGCCAGAGAAAACAATCATTCATTATTCCCAGTATTTACCCTGCACATTATCGAGAAGAAGTTTATCCCGAACCTAAAAAATTTAAACCAGAACGCTTTTTAGAAAGACAACTTACACCTTATGAATATTTACCATTTGCTGGGGGAAATCGTCGTTGTATTGGTTTAGCATTTGCTCAATATGAGATGAAAATTATTTTGGCAACAACTTTTGCGAATTTTCAACTTTCGTTTTTAAATAAACGTCCTGTTAATGCTGTGCGTAGGGATTTAACTTTAGCTGCACCTGCGGGAATAAAAATGATTGCAACTGAGCAGACAAAATTAAGACAACAGTCCAACTCTAAACATCCAGAAACCTTGATATAAATTTTCTCCAATAAATCCTGAATGTGACTATGCGTTAAAAAATAATCTGCTCAATTATCCTCTCTTCCAACGATTCTAACAAACTATCCACATCCTTACCAACTTGCTCAAAACAAACCTGTGGTGATGGTTCAGGTGCAAATTGAATTAACTTAATTTCCCCTTTCCCAATACCAATCATTAAAACTTCCGTTTCTGGTTTATTATTCTCTATAATTCCCAGAAGTTCTTGTAGACGATTTTCAACTCGCTCATTTAGGTTCTTTACTGCTTCTTTGGGACAATAAACAAAATGCGGCTGTGGTTGTAAATCAATGCCAATAGTTCCCTGAGTATCACCATTTTCTAACCATAATCCCCAAAATAAGGCGGCTAATTCTGGTTGGTTTGCTTTGACAAACTTATCGAAAAGTCGTCTCCAGTTGTTATCACCTGTTTCTGGTTGGATACCACTAAACATAATATAGATTCAAATTTCAAAAAGTTGGTTTTGGCTGTTTTGTGTCTGTTTTATCACTATCTAGGCATGAAACTTACTTTAACCCTGATTGGGCATGTCAGAGACTAGCGTAAACGCAATCTTTCTCCAGGAGTTGTTCATGGGTTCCTGATTCTACTAATTATCCATGTTCCATGACATAAATGCAATCAGCGTTGCGAATTGTAGAAAGACGATGAGCGATAGCAATTGTAGTTCGACTCACTGTAATCCTATCTAGAGAACGCTGAATAGGGGCTTCTATTTCATTATAGACCGCTGAGGTAGCTTCATCTAAGATAAAAATGGGTGGATCTTTCAACACAGCGCGTGCGATCGCACGCGCTGTCTTTGTCCAGCAGATAACTTTTGCTCCCTTTCTCCCACAATTGTCTCATAACCTTGGGGCAAGCGCATAATAAAATCATCAGCTTCAGCGACTTTTCCAGCCATGATGATATCTTCATTTTTGGCACCAAAAGTCCCATAAGCAATATTTTCAGGTACCTTACGATGAAATAAAAACACATCCTGACTTACCAAACCAATAGAACGACGTAAATCTCGCAAATTTAAACTTTGTAAATTCACCCCATCTACAGTTATTTTTCCATGCTGTGCTTCATATAACCGCAACAAAAGTTTCACCAGCGTGCGTTTAGTAGAAACGATAGAACCAACAATAGCGATCGTATTTTCTGCGGGTATTTCCAAAGATAGGCTTTCAATTGGTGGTGGTCTATCTTTATAAGCAGAAGTCACATCTTGTGATTCAACAATACCCCGCAATAAATACAATGGAATATTAATATTTACTGTATGAACAACTGTATGAACATCAGTTGGAGTATCTAATAAATACATCACTCAATTAGTAGAAGCCATTGCCATTTTATATAAATCAAAAGTATCTCCTAATCTAGTTGAAGGCCAAAGTAAAATTTGAACTAAAAACACCAACAAACTATAAGCACCTACAGTTAATCGCCCCGCAAATGCTTCCATTACTCCCAAAATTAATAATACCCTAAAAGCAGCCAAAATTAGGATCCAAATTAAGGGAATACAAGCCGCAGGAAGAGCAGTTGATTTAGTATTAATTTGGCAATAACCATTACTTACAGCTTCTAGACGTACCGTCTCATAATATTCATCTGTAAAACTTTCAATAGTAGTAATACCGCTCAGATTATTCGATAATCTACCATTAAACAAACCTACTTTTTGTCGAAAATAAGCATAACGGGGTGCAAGTAATTTCTGAAAAGCTATTGAACATCCTAGAATAAAAGGCATAGGCAACATTGCCATTTATGCCACACTAGGAGCATGCATAAAAAATGCACTGCCAATAATGAGAATAGTTCTCACTACTTGAACAATATCGTTGGCACCCACATCTAAAAAACACTCTAATTGGTTAACATCATCACTGAAGATTGACATTCAACAACCTGTACTCCGTTCTTCAAAATAAGCTAATTCCAGATTTTGTAGGTGTTTATATGCATCCAGTTGTAAATTATGCTGAACATTCTGTCCTAAATTACGCCATACTAATTTATAGTGATACTCAAAAAAAGATTCTATTATCCAAGTAATAACTGAGAGAAATAATAAAATTACAAATTGCCAAGTAATATCTTTAACACCTAACTGAGAAATAATAGAATCCTGTTATTTGACAACCACATCCACCGCAATACCGCTCAATGCTGGTGGTGGTAGATCAAAAACTTTCTTGAGGATAGAAGCACCAGTTGCAAGCAAAATTTGCTGATTATACTCATATCCATATCAAATAGGTGTTCCAGGGGATGTGCAGAATGTCTACCCCTTCTTAATAACTGATGAGATTTTAATTCTGTAGTGACAACTGTATACAATGACTGGAAGATAATATTATCACATAATTAATGATGATTATTTATTGTATAATATGTGTTATTTGATTCAAAAATCACAAATAATAATGTACCAGGAGAAAAAAGGTTGAATACTAAACAGATAGGGAATTTCTCAACTACTATTTTCGGGATTTTATTAGCATTAGTAGTTTTATTCAGGATAAATTCTTTTGTAATTATCAACCCTGGATAAGCTGGGGTAATCAGCACTTTAGGTCAAGCTAAAGATGATGCATTGCTGGAAGGTATTCACTTAAAACCACTATTTATCACCGTAATAGATGTGTATGATTTGACAGTACAAAAATTTGAGGTCCCCGCAGAAAGTTCCACAGAAGATTTGCAAAATTTAACTGTGAGATTTCCAATCAACTTTCGGATAGATCCGATGAAAGTAGTTGAAATCAGAAGGAAACAAGGTACTTTAGCAAAAATTGTATCAAAAATCATCGCGCCCCAGACCCAAGAGGCTTTTAAAATAGCAGTAGCTAAAAGGACACTAGAAGAAGCAATTACCAAACGAGGTGAATTAAAAGAAGACTTTGATACAGCATTAGGTAATCGCTTAGATAAATATGGGATTATCTTATTAGATAAGAGCGTATTTGACCTCACCTTCTCACCAGAATTTGCGCGAGCAGTTGAAGAAAAACAAATTGCGGAACAGCGAGCGCAAAGAGCCGTCTATATAGCAAGAGAAGCCGAACAAGAAGCACAAGCAGAAATTAATCGTGCTAAAGGTAAAGCTGAAGCTCAAAGACTCTTAGCAGAAACCCTCAAAGCTCAAGGAGGACAATTGGTTTTACAGAAAGAAGCAATTGAAGCTTGGAAAACAGGCGGTGCAAAAATGCCAAATGTACTAGTTATGGGTGAAAATTCCCAAGGTAGCATACCCTTCATTTTCAACTTAGGGAAGATGGAAAACCAGTCTTGATTTTAGTTAAAAATACTAGTAAGGTGAGTCCAGTCTCATCTTACTCACCGCAAACCACACCACAAGCATAATATAAAGAATATATGCCTACTCCTCAAGATCCCAACCTCACAGTCCAAGAAGCCAAAAAAATTCTCAACAAATTTAACTGTTTGGATATTGCTCCTATTCTCAAACCATCAGAAAAAGTTTCAACTCGTCAAGCATTAATTTTTATGGCCAGCCTTTCAGATTACCAAATTTTGGGAATTTGTGCAGAGACAGCAGAAGAAGGAATTCTCGCCATGAAAACCTATTCTCGTGCTTTTCATTATGAAGCTCCCGACAATTTACCAACCCCTGAAGGAGCAGTTTATATAAAACTAAATGGTAAAAATGGACTGTGTTATCTCGACTCTTATTATGGTCATCATCGGGGAGTTTTAGTTTCGTGTCAATCTAATTACGAAACGGGAATTAACGAAATGTATGGACATTTACCTATTGATTTGTTCGTTTGACAAGAAATAGGAGAGAATAACTAAATTACAAATGACCACTGGGTAAATATTTATGAGTATTATTACACTACAATCAGTTAAGAAAGGCTTTGGTATAAAGGAAATCCTAAAAGATGCGAGTTTTAGCCTTGATGTCACCGATAAAGTTGGTTTAATTGGTACTAATGGTTCTGGGAAATCAACACTACTAAAAATGATAGCAGGCTTAGAAACAATTGACAGTGGTCAAATTCTAGTTAACTCAGGTTCTAAAATTATCTACTTACCCCAACAGCCAGATATAGATGAAAATCGCACAGTTTTAGAACAGGTCTTTGCTAAGAGTGGAGAGCAGATGGCTTTGGTGCGAGAATATGAAGAACTTTCTGATCAATTAGCTCATTATCCAGAAGATAGTCAGTTAATGTCTCGTCTGTCTGCGGTAATGCAGCGCATGGACTCTACTGGTGCATGGGAACTAGAAACCAATGCCAAAATCATTTTAACGAAATTAGGAATTGCCGACTTTGATGTGAAAGTCGGAACATTATCTGGAGGCTATCGCAAACGCATTGTACTAGCAACAGCCCTATTAGCAGAACCAGATGTATTGCTGATGGACGAACCAACAAACCATCTTGATGTGCTGTGTGTGGAATGGTTACAAAGTTATTTAAATCGTTATCGTGGCGCACTTTTTCTTATTACCCACGACCGCTATTTTCTCGATAAAGTTACTAATAGAATTATGGAAATTGATAGAGGTGATATTTACACCTATACAGGTAACTATTCCTATTACTTAGAAAAGAAAGCACTAGCGGAAGAATATGCGGTAAGTAGTCAACGTAAGCATCAAGGTGTATTAAGAAGAGAATTAGAATGGCTCAAACGGGGACCAAAAGCTAGAAGTACCAAACAAAAAGCGAGAATTGACCGTGTTCACGCCATGCGTGACACTGAATTTAAACAAGTGCAGGGGAAAGTAGATATTTCCACAGTTAGCCGTCGCATTGGTAAGAAAGTTATTGAACTAAATAACATTAGTAAAGCCTATGACGGCAGTACTTTAATTAATAACTTCACCTACGAATTTAGTCCAGAAGACCGTATTGGAATTATTGGTGCTAATGGTGTGGGTAAATCTACCTTAATGAATATTATCACTAGACAAGTTCAGCCTGATTCTGGAAATGTCGAAATTGGTAGTACCATTCACATTGGTTATTTTGATCAACATTCTGAAGACCTACTCACCGCTTTAAATGAAAATAAACGAGTAATTGACTACATTAAAGAAGAAGGCGAATTTCTACAAATAGCTGATGGAACAAAAATTACAGCTTCCCAAATGTTAGAGAGATTTTTGTTTCCAGGAACTCAGCAATATGAACCAATTCGTACACTTTCAGGTGGAGAAAAACGGCGTCTATTTCTCTTACGCCTACTCATAAGTGCACCTAATGTCTTAATATTAGATGAACCCACCAATGATTTAGATGTACAGACATTGGCCATATTAGAAGAATATTTAGAAGATTGTACCGGATGTGTAATTGTAGTCTCCCATGACCGCTACTTTTTAGATCGTACCATAGATACTATATTTGCTGTAGAAGAAGGTGGTTATATTAAACAATATCCTGGTAATTATTCAGTTTATTTAGATTACAAAAAGGCTGAGGAAGCACAACGAGAAACACTGAATACAAAAGGAAAGAGTAAAACTGTCACTGATGAGAAAGTTACATCTCCAGAAACAGAAGTTAAGAAACGACGGAGATTATCTAATTGGGAAAAGCGAGAATTTGAGCAGCTAGAAGGTAAAATTGCTCAATTAGAAGAGGAAAAATCCTCTGTTGAAAAAGCATTAGTAACTGCTACTCCTGAGAATTACAGCCAAGTACAAAAACTGTATGAACAGGTAGAATCACTAAAGCAAGTAATTGATGTAGCCACAGAACGCTGGTTAGAATTAGCGGAAATGGACTCTTAATAATCACAGTGATCCAATACCGCTAAATCAGCTAATTGTTGATAACTATTTACGTATTAGATAGATCATCTCCATTCCAAGCTTTATCTATGCTAATTACCCAAGGGATACCGTTATTAACTGGTGAACTAATACTAATTTTAGCTTTGTTAGTAAACCGTTTTAACTTTTCGGATAAGTAGGGAATAGTCATCATGATATTTTGATAACTTTCGATATCATGACAAACCATAATTAACATCAAAATACCGCCATTAACCTTAAAATACCAGTGACAATTAGATAAATAAATGCGTATCTTACTATGGCAAGATAGGAAAAAGCGTTTTTTAGTTACTTCTTCCAGTTGACTGAGCAATATTTCACTGATTTGAGTAGTTTTATAGGAAGGTAAATCATCTGGAGATAGGTGTGGCTTAGTCATAATTTTTCGTCCTTATTCACAAGAACAAGCAACTGAAGTAAGTGAAGTCAGTTTTTAAGATAGTCCCAGGTCATAACCGTTCACTCCCTTATGAATGTTTATTATAGTTTATATTTATGCTTCTCTAATTTTCTACATGTTTTCTTTAGTAAGTTAGATACAAAAATATATGAAGTTTTATGAAAACTATATCTGTTTTAGGTAATAACGACCTGTATCTTTGTTTCTATTTTTTCATGACTTAAAGTTCATTCAACGACTTAGCTTGTGTGTGAAAACTAGGAATATTGCGTAAAAAATCAATCCATCACCTTATAGCTCGACTTATCTTGATGTAGCTTTCTTAAGACTTCTCTGTATGTAGTTTTTGTTGAGAATCCTTTTATTGTGTAATCGCAACAATTAATATTATATTATCTATAACTAGCCATTAAAAAACAGTGATAGAATCGAATTTAGCTTTTGGGAAGCTGGATGTTTAATTCTGCACTGCTTTGAGTGCTGGCAACAGAAGCATAACTACTTGCTCCATTTAAGTAAGAGGTGAAATTGTTAACGTCAAAGTTAAAGTTAAAGTCAAAATAATCAAACTAGTTTACTCTCGCTCCTAATGTTAATTTAACTGCATCTGTAAGAGGAAATAAGTAAAATAAATCTTTAATTAGGACATCTCCAGATATTTGATCTGTATAAGGATTAGCTTAGGGATTAAGAAGACCAGCGGAAATGAATTGATTAATGGGTGAAGCCCCATTTCCTGCTACTAACTGTAAAGTTAATAAATCTTTGCCGGTAAAAGAGGAATTTAATGACAACCAGACTAAACTACTTAAAATCAGTTGACTATCACTAATAGTATTAATTAATGGTTTTCCTGTGGTGCTATCTCTCCTACCTGAAAAACGAGCATCTAAAGGGGTATTTGGTAAAGCTTCAAATTTGATATTATCCCCTGTAGATACTCCAGTTAAGTTTATCCAAGCTGAACCGTTTAGTTTTGTTTTTGTAGAAAATTGTTGTTATTCTAACGGAAGGATACGCTGTTCAAGACTATCTAAGTCTTGTTCTTAATGCGGTTAATTCTGAAGAAAATTGAGTCTGTAATTGTTTTGATTTATCTAAATTATCTTCTTTAATTTTTCCTCCATAATTAATGAGGTTATTTTTTCTAAACAAGTGTTTAAGCCCATAGCAAATTCATAACGAGTAATAGTTAGATCACCTAAATAAAACCCGTTGAAGTTATCTTCTATGCATTGATACTTTTTTGCTAAATTCTTTAACGCTTCATAAGCATAGTCTTTAGGCTCTACATCACGCAGTTCAGATACAGAATTAATTTGTGTAAATACATTTCCACTGCTAGTTTTAATTTCGATATTTTCTGACATAATTCTCCTTATTTTTATTAGTTATTTTAATTTCACATAACATCATAGATGTTTAAAAAACATATGTATTCAGGCATAAAATAATAACAGCATATATTAACCAAAAAACTTTCGATAAACTAACCGAAGTTTTATTAATAAAAATTTAAAAATTCATTTTATCTTCCCCATCTATAACTTAGTCAAAAAGTTTCTTTAAACCGTAAGTAGCAAGCCCAACAACAGCACCAGAAGATGCTACTTATGCAATTTGATCTTCTTAATCTTCTTTGTACTTTTTAGTAGTGACTTTTCATACCTTTGATTTTAGCCCCATGGTAAAAAACTAGCATAAGATTCTTCATACTTACCATACTACAATTACTTAATTACAGAATACAGAATAAAGTTACAACAAAACTTATAAAAAATTAAATAAAAACAAACAAACTATTCATCCCTCAAAACTCCCCCCTTTTGCGTCCCTCTCTGCTCCTTTGCGTGAGACAAAACTCTTATCCAACTTAAAACGCCAACCAACTTCACAACCCCTACCTAACGGTATCGTAATAAAACGGTATCGTAATAAAAGCGATTTTAGACAAAAACAAACAAAATATATGACCTCCATAGACTCCAGCAATCACAAAAAAGCCAAAGCCCTCAAACCCGGAAGCGTACGCCCCGCTAAAGAACTATGTAGCGAATGCGGACTATGCGACACCTACTATATCCACTACGTCAAAGAAGCTTGTGCTTTCATCACCCAGAAAATAGATGAACTAGAAACAACTATCCATAACCGCCCCCGCAACCTAGAAGACGAAAACGAACTCTATTTCGGTGTTCATCAAGAAATGATGTGCGCACGCAAGCTACAACCGATAGAAGGCGCACAATGGACAGGAATAGTTAGCAGCATAGCTATAGAAATGCTCAACCGTAGCTTAGTTGAAGGCGTGGTATGTGTGCAAAATACCAAGGAAGACCGCTTTCAACCTATGCCCATCATAGCGCGAACCCCCGAAGAAATACTAGCAGCAAAAGTAAATAAACCGACCCTTTCCCCCAACCTATCCGTATTAGAACAGATAGAAAAATTAGGAACGAAGAGGTTATTAGTCATAGGTGTAGGTTGTCAAATCCAAGCATTACGGGCCATAGAAAAAAAACTGGGTTTGGAAAAACTCTACGTACTAGGAACACCATGTGTAGATAACGTTACCCGTGCCGGACTGCAAAAATTCCTAGAAACCACCAGCCGCTCGCCTGCAACAGTCGTCAGTTACGAATTCATGCAAGACTTCCGGGTACACTTCAAACACGAAGACGGTTCAGAAGAAACAGTACCCTTCTTTGGCTTAAAAACCAACATCCTCAAAGACATTTTCGCCCCATCCTGTATGAGTTGCTTTGATTACGTCAACTCCCTCGCTGATATAGTTGTGGGTTATATGGGCGCACCCTTCCGCTGGCAATGGATACTTGTCAGAAATAATACCGGAAAAGAAATGTTGGAACTTGTGAAAGACCAACTTGAAACTCAACCTGTTATGTTCCAAGGAGATAGAAAACCCGCCGTACAACAAGGCATAGAAGCCTATGATAAAGCCGTTACCTTACCGATGTGGGTAGCGAAATTAATGGGAGCAGTCATAGATAAAATCGGACCCAAGGGTTTGGAATATGGGAGATTTTCCATAGATTCCCACTTTGCTAGAAATTATTTATATGTAAAGCGGAATCATCCTGAGAAACTGGAACCCCACGTACCAGAGTTTGCGAAGCGGATCGTGGGACAGTATAATTTACCAGAATAGGTTTCGCCTGAAACTCTTCACTAAGCTTCTCCTACAGCCTCAATAGCTGCCTGTAAAGCGATCGCTACATGAGTCCAATGTGTACCCCCTTGACAATACACAACATAAGGCTCACGTAATGGGCCATCAGCTGATAATTCCAAGGTGCTGCCTTCAATAAATGTGCCTCCAGCCATGACTACTTGGCTTTCATAGCCTGGCATATTGTCAGGTATGGGGTCGAGATAAGACCCGATGGGTGAAGACTGTTGGATAGCTTTACAAAAGGCGATTAGCTTTTTGGCTGAACCCAGTTTAATTGCTTGGATGACATCTCCTCGTGGTGCTAAGGGTGCGGGGTTAACTGGATAACCAAGTTTGTCAAATACATATCCTGTTAGGTATGTTCCTTTCATAGCTTCCCCAACCATCTGCGGTGCTAAAAATAATCCCTGGAATAAGAGGCGGTTTTGGTCGAAGGTCGCTCCTCCAGCACTACCTATTCCGGGGGCTGTTAGTCTACAAGCTGCAGCTTCTACTAGGTCTGCTCTTCCTGCTATATATCCCCCTGCTGTAACTAATGTACCACCAGGATTTTTAATCAATGACCCGGCCATTAAGTCAGCACCTATATGAGTAGGTTCTTTAATATCAATAAATTCGCCATAACAATTATCTACGAAACATACAGTGTTAGGGTTTTGCTGTTTGACTATGTGAATGATTTTTTCAATCTCTTCTATAGAGAGGCTTGGCCTCCATGAATATCCACAGGAACGTTGAATTAATACTAATTTGGTATTTTCTTGAATTCCGTGCTGTAATGCTTGCCAATCTATTTTTCCTTCTTCGTTTAGTTCTAGTTGGCGGTATTTTATGCCAAAATCAATAAGAGACCCTTGGCCTTGACCACGCAAGCCAATTACCTCTTCCAAAGTATCGTAGGGAGAACCAACGACTGCTAACATTTCATCCCCAGGCCGAAGCACTCCATACAGCGCACAGGCGATCGCATGAGTTCCTGATACAATCTGCACTCGCACCAACGCAGCTTCTGATCCCATTACCTGGGCAAAAACTTGATCTAACGTTCCTCTCCCTAAATCATCATGTCCATAACCGCTTACACCCGCAAAGTGGTGCGCCCCTACTCGATGATTACGAAATGCTGTTAGCACTCTTTGAAGATTATGCTTGACCTGTGCGTCAATTCCAGAAAAAATCTCTAATAGCGCCTGTTCTGCTTCTTGCAGCTGCTCTATGCTGTTCATTGTTTCCTCATTTAAAAAAATAATCTAAATATGTGGATTCGTAAATTACGCAGATTAGGCTGGACAATTCCTATTAAGGTTACTGCATGACAATTGCTACCTCAACTAAACCTCAAATTAACTGGGTTAATACCCTATTTTTCATCGCTCTGCACATCGGTGCTTTATTTGCCTTTTCTCCTGGTAACTTTAGCTGGACAGCCGTTGGTGTTGCATTATTCCTCTACTGGGTGAGCGGTGGTTTAGGCATTACCCTGGGTTTTCACCGTCTAGTTACCCATCACAGTTTTCAAACCCCTAAATGGTTAGAGTATTTTTTGGTGTTCTGTGGTACTCTTGCCTGTCAAGGTGGACCAATTGAGTGGGTAGGGACACATCGTATTCATCATTTACATTCTGATACTGAACAAGATCCTCATGATTCTAATAAGGGTTTTTGGTGGAGTCACATCGGTTGGCTAATTTTCCACTCTCCTGCTCACTCCCAAATTCCCCGATTTACAAAGGATATTGCAGGAGACCCAGTTTATCAGTTTTTCCAAAAATATTTCATTTTAATCCAGTTAGTTCTGGGTGCAGTGTTATTATTTTTGGGTGGTTGGTCTTTCGTGGTTTGGGGCGTTTTTGTCCGCATCGTTTGGGTTTATCACTGCACATGGTTAGTGAACAGTGCTACCCACAAGTTCGGTTACCGAAGTCATGACTCTGGGGACAGATCCACTAACTGCTGGTGGGTTGCTGTACTAGTATTTGGTGAAGGCTGGCATAATAACCACCATGCTTATCAATACTCAGCCCGTCATGGTTTGGAATGGTGGGAAATTGATATGACTTGGATGACTATTCAATTACTACAACTCTTCGGTCTCGCTACAAATGTCAAGCTGGCAGAGCGAAAAGCATAACGCATAATTTATCTTTAAAGTCAATAGTTTTATGTTCAAATTTTGGGCGCAGAACTATTGACTTTTTACGTGCAACTACAGTACTTAGCTAACGACAGCAATTAAAAACAAAATTTTGAATTTTGAATTTTGAATTTTTATCTATCCTAAGTTGCTATTAGGTTGCTATAATCTCAGAAATTAATGTTACAAAACTTTGCTGCAAACTCATTTTTTGAGTGACTTTGTAGATAATTTTGTTGTTTTTCAGGTATTCATGACTACATCAATCATCAAAAGCCAGGAAATTCTGGTCTCCACAGACCTTGATAAAGACCAAATCAAACTAAAGCATATTGTCAAAAGTCTCCCCAAGGAATGCTTCCAGAAAAATAGCCGCAAAGCATGGACTACTGTAGTTCTCAGTTTGGCTATGGCTGCATTAGGCTATTATTTTCTAGCAATTTCTCCCTGGTTTCTTTTACCGTTAGCATGGATTTTTACAGGCACAGCTTTAACAGGATTTTTTGTTATAGGTCATGACTGCGGACATCGTTCATTTGCTAACCGTCGTTGGGTAAATGATTTAGTTGGCCATTTTTTCATGATGTTTTTAATTTACCCTTTTCATACCTGGAGAATTAAACATAATCATCACCATAAACATACAAATAAACTAGATGAGGATAACGCATGGCATCCCATCCGACCAGAAACTTTTGAAAATTGGGATAAAACCAAACAGTCTGCATTTGAATTTTTCATGCGGAAACGTCTCTGGTGGGTAGGTTCTATTGGACATTGGGCTGTTGTACATTTTGATGCCCGGAAATTCCAGAAAAAAGACCAAGCTCGTGTTAAATTATCTGTGGCTGTAGTCTTAATATTTGCAGCTATTGTTTTCCCAACTTTGATTATCACCACTGGTGTTTGGGGCTTTATTAAATTCTGGTTTATCCCCTGGATGGTTTACCATTTCTGGATGAGTACCTTTACCATTGTTCACCACACAACTGCAGACGTTCCTTTTGGAACAGCTGAAAAATGGAACGAGGCTATGGCACAGTTATTTGGAACAATTCATTGTGATTATCCTCGTTGGGTAGAAATCCTTTGTCACGATATTAACGTTCACGTTCCCCATCATATCTCTACCTCCATTCCTTCTTACAATTTGCGTTTAGCTTACGCCAGTATCAAGGAAAATTGGGATCCTTATCTTCATGATGAATGTAAGTTCTCTTGGGATTTAATGAAAAAAATTACTAACGAATGTCAACTATATCAAACTGACATTGGTTATACGACTTTTGACAAATATTACGCTCAAAAATAACAACCTCTATGACAGGCATCTTGCCTGTCCATATTTTCCCAAGACTTCCATTCAAGATTATTAAATCCAGTGCAATTAGACACATTTCAACTCAACCACAATTCTCGCATTGACTCATCTCAGGGTGAAGGTAAACTTCCCTTTACTCTTAAAGATTTAAAAGCTGCTATTCCGGCTGAATGTTTTCAGCCCAGTGTGCTTATATCACTGTATTATTTTTTTCGTGATGTTGCCATAGTTGCCTTGCTATATGCAGTTGCAAATTATCTAGACTCTTGGTATTTATGGCCAATTTTCTGGGTCATGCAAGGAACAATGTTTTGGGCTTTATTTGTAGTTGGTCATGACTGTGGACACCAATCTTTTTCTAAGCATAAATGGCTAAATGATTTGGTTGGTCATCTTTGCCATATTCCTATTCTCGTGCCTTATCATGGTTGGAGAATTAGCCACAGAACTCACCACAAAAATACTGGCAGTTTAGAGAATGATGAAAGTTGGTATCCTTTAACTGAATCTAAATATCAGGAATTACCTTTGTTGCAAAAGGCAGTTCGCTATTATCTCTTTTTGCCACTGGCTTACCCTATTTATTTATTTAAGCGCACTCCAGGTAAAGAAGGTTCACATTTTTCACCCAGTACTCCGCTTTTTAAGCCTTCAGAAAAATGGGATATTATCACTAGCACTACCCTGTGGATTTGCATGGTAGGTTTGCTAGGTTTCCTCACCTATCAATGGGGTTGGATTTGGTTGTTAAAATACTACGCTGCTCCTTACATTGTATTTGTGATTTGGCTGGATTTGGTGACTTATTTGCATCATACTGAGCAAGAATTACCTTGGTATCGTGGTGATAATTGGACTTTTTTGAAGGGTGCAATTTCTACCATTGATAGAGATTATGGGATTTTTAACCATATCCATCATGATATCGGTACTCATGTAGCCCATCACATCTTTTTGAATATGCCTCATTACAATTTATTGAAAGCAACTGAGGCGATTAAACCGATTTTGGGTGACTATTACTACAAGTCTGAAGAACCGATTTGGAAGTCTTTATGGCATTCTGCTAAGGTTTGCCATTTTGTACCAGATACGGGTGATAAGGTTTATTACACTTCTTATAAAGAAAATGAGAAGTAATCGGTAAATTACTGAGATTAATAAAGTCCGCAAGCGCGGGCTTTTTTCGTTTGATATATACTAAAAAATGGTTTAAAATTGTCATTCTGAAGGTTCGCGGAGCGTCTCTGAAAGAGATAGTGAAGGAAAGAGATAGTGAAGGAAAGAGATAGTGAAGGAAAGAGATAGTGAAGGAAAGAGATAGTGAAG
>CAKZGI010000139.1:7500-15967 GCA_936914905.1 uncultured Trichormus sp.
GGGAAATAGGACGCAGGCCTCGACTCAGTGGCTCGTCACGGAACAAGCTGACTAAGCCAGAATCGCCGAGACGAATAACCTCTCTTCTTTTTCGCACATACCCCCGGTTTCCTTTCTCATTGCTGCTTCAGCATCATCGCTACTAGCGGGCCTCGAGCAGTCAAGTCATCGGATCCTATCCCAAAAAGATACGTATCTTTACTCACCTACTTATTAGGTAGCTAGGTTACCGAATCCCTCTCAGGCAGCCTCGTTGGAACGAAAGAAAGAATGAAAGTCAGATATCGAAGCTGTCTCCATTTCAAAATAGATTCCTTATCGAAGGGTATTTAATGATATGGATAAGCCTATACCAACTCGTCAATCTCCTCTCTATCCGATCCGTTTCGTGACTCACGCGAAAGCGAGAAACTCATTAGCAAATCTATCCATAAATCTGATAGGTTTTTCGTTTTTCTATCCGTGCTACAAAGAAAGAAAAATTGAAAAATGAGTTGAAAACAATCTAATTTTTTTGTAAATTCTTTCGTAGCTGAGAACAGCTGAAAGTAATTTTGTACTCTTTCTCTTAAGAGAATTTTGTACTCTTTCTCTTAAGAGTAATTGAATGAATGACGAGGAGCCGTACGAGGTGGGAATCTCACGTACGGTTCTGTATAGTGACATTGAAACTGACTCATCTGTCAACTATTCCACAACTACACCAAAAAAACCTAACTCTGCCCTACGTAAAGTCGCCAGAGTTCGATTAACCTCCAAGTTCGAGGTAACGGCATATATACCAGGTATTGGCCATAATTTGCAGGAACATTCGGTGGTCCTTGTGAGAGGCGGAAGGGTCAAAGACTTACCCGGTGTGAGGTATCACATCGTTAGAGGAACATTAGATGCTGTGGGGGTAAAGGATCGTAAGAAAGGGCGTCCTAGTGCGTTGCAGAGCATTGTCGCAACTTGTATCATCGCAGTGATTCCGTATCAGTTGTTCTGATATGTCGAACGTGTAGCTGACCCAGCATTGCCAGGGGACTGAAGCCTGCTACTACAATACAAGGAGGATTGATAATTATCCATCTATTTGCGTGAAACAACTTGGTGTCTAGGGTATTACATCCCAGTAAGTTGAGTTTTACCCGGACTCTTACCCAGAACAGAAAATCTTAGAATGTCTCTTCCTCTTGGAACGGGTTCAGACTGTGATTACGGAGATTCGGTGGAATTTTTGTGAACATTCGGCAATTGGATCAATAAACCCACGGACATTTTGAGTAAGATAACTGAAATGCAAGATTTTATTTCTTCCATCCCTAAACTTTGACTTTTTTCTATTATCTTTAGAATAATGAGGAAGAAACGGATACTCAATGCATAATGAGTAAATATGATCACTAAGATTGAAGTGATTGAAAAAGAAAGTCACTTCAGTAGTTTCTATTCAATCATATGGAAAGCTGTATTCGATGAGAGTCGTACGTGCAGTTCGGAGGGAGGTCTCCGACTAACCGGCAGATCCACCCTACAATATGGAGTGAAGAAGCCAAAATAATATTCTGAGATACCATTGGGATAAAAGAATTGAATGAAATCTGATATATCTGCAAACTCATGTTACATCGGAGCAGTGTAGCGAACAGAAATAGAAATATAGAATCGGATCCAATATATCGTAATCGATTAGTAAGCATGTTGGTTGATCGTATCCCTCAAAATGGTAAAAAATCATTAGCTTATCAGATTCCTTATCAGGCTATGAAGCGGATTAGATAAAAGACGAATAGGAACCCACTGTCTGTTCTACGACAAGCAGTGCGTGGTGTAACCCCCGATGTAGTAACGAAATCCAAGCGTGTAGGTGGATCGACCTACCGAGTTCCCGTTGAAGTGGTACCCGCAGAAGGAAAAGCTTCGGCTATCCGATGGTCATCGATCGCGTGCCGAAAGCGTTCGGGTCGAAGTATGGCTTTAAGATTGAGCGACGAATCGATGGATGCTGCCAGAAATTCCGGTAGTGCCATACGGAAGAAGGAAGAGACTCACAAAATGGCGGAAGCTAACAAAGCTTTTGCCCATTTCCGTTAGTTTCAGGCTTGTTCCAATCCACAATCTTTTCATTGTGGATTGGAACCGGGGCGCGGGGTGTCGGGAATTGGAATGCGCTACAAAAAAACGATGGATAATTAGGATTTGAACGATGCGTAGTAGGATAAATCCAAGCCATAAGCGAGGGTTTATAATAATCCCTCATATTCAAAATTCTTAGATTTTTTATCTTACACAAAGAGAACAAACTAATGTTGGGTTGAAAGGTTCGTTGGGGGAAGGAAAGAAGCAAGCGGAAAGCGGAAACTCGACTGGTCATGAGTGTGAAGCCTACCCATGAAACGTCTCAAACATCCTATTCTGCAAGAGTTAGCCCTCTTCCAGGCATCATTCCTCTTAGCTTAGAAAACGATGGCTTGCTCTTCTTTACCCGCGCGCGCCTCTTACTCTTAAAGGGAAGCGACCTTCCTTTACTTAGGCGGGTTACTTAGATTACATAGCCAAGAATTTCTTCTTGGTATTGAAATTCTTTTGGAAAGGAAGATATAGCCACTCTCCGTTTTACTACTCGCGACTCGCGAGTGAAAAACCAACCCGACTCGGCACACCTGATGCTCCTAAGACTATACGCAAAGGCTCCACAGTAAGCGATAGCCCGCCCTAGAAGCAATAGTCTTATTATATTATTAGAAGGAGTTCATGCTATGCAAACCCTTGGTGCATTACCCACCTCAGTTGACACCGATAGGTTTTCGTGATATACTACGAATCAACAAGCTTACTAGCCTGGGGAATCACTAATTATTTTGAAAACCAAAGATTATCATGACCGCAACTTTAGAAAGACGCGAAAGCGCAAGCCTATGGGGTCGCTTCTGCGACTGGATCACCAGCACTGAAAACCGTCTGTACATCGGATGGTTCGGTGTATTAATGATTCCTACCCTACTAACCGCAACCTCTGTATTCATCATTGCTTTCGTCGCAGCTCCTCCTGTAGATATTGATGGTATTCGCGAACCCGTCTCTGGTTCCTTGCTATACGGAAACAACATCATCTCTGGTGCTATCATTCCTACTTCTGCAGCTATCGGGTTACACTTTTACCCAATTTGGGAAGCAGCTTCTGTTGATGAATGGCTATACAATGGTGGTCCCTACGAACTGATCGTTCTTCACTTCCTACTTGGTGTAGCTTGCTACATGGGTCGTGAGTGGGAACTAAGCTTCCGTTTGGGTATGCGTCCTTGGATTGCTGTTGCATACTCAGCTCCCGTCGCAGCTGCTACCGCCGTTTTCTTGATCTACCCAATCGGTCAAGGAAGTTTCTCTGACGGTATGCCTCTAGGCATTTCTGGTACTTTCAACTTCATGATCGTTTTCCAGGCTGAGCACAACATCCTTATGCATCCTTTTCACATGTTGGGTGTTGCTGGCGTATTCGGCGGCTCTCTATTCAGTGCTATGCATGGTTCTTTGGTAACTTCTAGTTTGATCAGAGAAACTACTGAGAATGAGTCTGCTAACGCAGGTTACAAGTTCGGTCAAGAGGAAGAAACCTACAACATCGTAGCTGCTCACGGTTATTTTGGCCGTTTGATCTTCCAATACGCTAGCTTCAACAACTCTCGTTCTCTACACTTCTTCTTAGCTGCTTGGCCCGTAGTAGGCATCTGGTTCACCGCTTTGGGTATCAGCACCATGGCATTCAACTTGAATGGTTTTAACTTCAACCAATCTGTGGTTGACAGTCAAGGTCGTGTTATTAACACCTGGGCTGATATCATAAACCGTGCTAACCTAGGTATGGAAGTTATGCATGAACGTAACGCTCATAACTTCCCTCTAGACTTAGCTTCTGTTGAAGCTCCTTCTATAAACGGATAATACCCGCTTAGCTATGCAGTGTAACTGGATACCAAACCTTTCCGTTCCGGAAGGTTTGGTGTCCAACGAAGGTTCGTCCCATGGAACAAACAGGAAGAAAGGTAATGGTTTGTCACGATCCTACAACCGTCGGTTCCCAACTTGGATTCTGAAGAATATTTAGAATACTCCTGTGTATAGGTATTAAAAATATTCTTATTAAAATTCACGGAATGCTTGCTTGTAATCTACCAATCATTTGAATAGATTGGGTTGGGAGTATATCCCTCATTCCACGGATTTCCCATTGTCTCGTTCTATACACAACAAGTATGTATGTGTATCAATCGAAGGACCTTAATAGCTATTAATGGCTTGATGGGTAGATCCTGTTGTTCCCTTCCCCGCTCGGAGGGACGAGTGAGTAGCAGAGGGGGCGGACGTAGCCAAGTGGATCAAGGCAATGGATTGTGGATCCATCATGCGCGGGTTCAATCCCCGTCGTTCGCCCATTCAATTAGTTAGAGAACTCGTTCTTATCGCTTGGAATAGAAAAAGTTCTGAGAAAAGGTGGGTGGGGTACGCACAGGTCTCCCCAGTAATAACGATTCGGAATTCCCGATCCGGTTCCACAAAAATCTGTATAGAAATTACTCTACTTACTTGAGGTACTTATTCTATTGCATCTTGAACTTTGAAAGATTCCCTGTATAATCATTGTGATAAATAGATAGTCTCTATCGCATAGAAATAAAATGAAAAGAGAAAAAAAGGTAGGAAGTCCATATTCTCCATCCAAAGTTCCGAGGTTAGTAGAAATCGGTGGATTGGACTACTTCTTCAGATTATGGAAGGACCAACATCTCAATAAATTTCTGATGGGTCCGCTTTCCAGTCATGAACCTTTTATCAGATCATTTGACTCATGAATTATGAATCTGCTCCCTCTACGCAATCCGCGTCGTTCGGTGAGGAGGGATAGTACCGTCATCCTGGAAATCCTAGTGTTACTAGCAATACCGATTTTTATGCATTGCCTTAATAAGGGAAGTTCGATCGGAGAAGGTTCGGTATTAGCAAAAACAATGAATAAGAGTGTCGAAGTAAGAAAAGAACAAGTGGAAAATTCAAGTGACTTCCCTTACTACGTCCCTCAATTCAAAAGATCGTTATCTGTTGAAAGGGATGAGAAAGGAAGAACACCTGATTCTTACTATTTCTTAGCTTCGAACGAAGATACTTCCACAGGTTCGACGAGGGAGGAAAAGCAGCAAGTTCGTTATGATGCGAAGCATCCTCTGGTTTCGGGCAGATGGAGGGTCTGCGTAGTGAGGGATTCACTCCCCCCTAGCGAAGATATATCCAGAGACGAGACTGAGAGGATTCAGCCATTATGGATCGATAGATTTCTAGAAGATTCCAACAGGTTTTTCAAATTCTATAAATATGCGGGACTTACCAAAAATAGAATTGACTCTTATAAGAATGGTTCTGATTCATCATTTTCCTGGAACGTATCTAACAAGCAAGATCCGGATCGATTACGAACAACAGGATTGAAAAAACAATTTAAAATCCCCGCAGTATTAAACTCCTGCGATAAGATCTTATTCGAATCCGAGGGGGGTGGATCGGTGTTCCATCCCGAGCGGGGAGCTTTTTACGAATTGTCTTCATTCCCGTCCTGTATAAAGAAAAAGCCGTCTCGTTATGGTACATCCGGGTTAGATTGTTACGGAGGCGGGGTAGACCCCCCCATCCTACAAATTTATTCACAAATGAGGAATGCTTTAATATATCGACTCAATCGATTTCTTTTGATCGATGAGGAATCGAATCCCATTTCTAATGGAACAAGAATTCTTGGTATTAAGAATAGCGAGAAATCTGGTAAAAGATTTCCATTAAAAATGAGAGAGAACTACACACTTATTTTATATGACTATTTCTGTGGATTAGCTAGCAAATATCTCTTCCGGATGAAATATCGGTTGGGTGGCTGGGCGGGGAGCGGGGAATCCACCGGTGTAACAAGAATTGCAACTGAAGAAAGATTATTGGAATGGAAAGATAACATAGAGCGTGGATATTTTGCATTTCAAATCGATGAGTATAGGGATGTCCAGTCAAATGCGCATGGATGGCTCGATACAATCGGAGATTCGTCTTTCTCCTCTTTCGGGAGAGTATCTTTAAAACTAAAGTATGATTTAGATAAATCGATTTGCGGTGTATCAAAAACGAGAAGCGAATTACTAGGTAGTGTTGGTACTAGTATCAACAACATCCCTCGGAATAACGAGAAGTATCCTCATCGATTTCTCAATGTTTTACTTCTTTACAAAACGATTGTTACCGAAGTTACTCGCCAAAAATTTGTGATAGATACGATCGATTATTACACCGAGAAGTTGAATCCTATAGGTCTTTCCAAGCTTAATCGCTTATCGAAATTACTTGGTATTAAAACTAAGGCAGCAAAGATACCCTTCCTCAAAAGAAGGATTCTCGAGGGAAAAAATGGTTTAATCGTTGAGTCTAGATCGTTGATTGTTGATGAAAAATCCATAGGCTCGTCAATTTCGTTAGAACCCGCAGTGAATCTGCCTCTCGTTGGGTTACCCCACATCGAATCTACCCGAACAAGATTCTCGAATGATGTTCTTTCCACTACGGGTAGGCAGATTTGGAATCTGCTTTTAGATAGTTCGAGTCGTGGGAGGGGTTCAAACAAAGAAATTAATGAAAGTATTTCGAGATATATCTCCGATGAAGCGAATACACCAAAGCTTCTAGAACACTCTAACTCACCTGTATGGAACTGTGCTAGAAGCAATTTCATTCCAAGAATCAAAAGGGATTTCTTTATTGGGAGATGCAGCAATAGCTATCCCAACGTCTTAGAGAATCCATATGTGGACTCCGATAATGAAATCGTCTCATACAATACCATCTCATCTATTCAGCCCCAACTGTCAAATTCGTTATCACCCAGTCTATTGAAACGAACAGAAGGGGAAACTATTGGTCATGTACCTACAACGGTTCAACTTATTCCGTCTAATCTGCAAAAACCTGCGACATCATCAACTCGTTCAGATAAAATTTTTCATTTTTTAGATCTGAAGAGATTACTGTCGGAATTGAGTTCGTCCCCTCATGAAACGAAAGGTTCGTTTCTATCTTCATGCAGTAGCGATGGAATTCGTTTGGGAAAAATGTTGAGAAACTATAATCCATCGGCGGATCGACGACCCCGACCTCGCCCTAAGAGTCTGGGATTGGATCAAGTCGATTTAGAAAAGTCCATCGAAGATAGATCAGACTCGGGGAATTTTTTCACCCAGAATCAATTCTATCAAAATGATTCATCCATTGGGTCTTTCTGGGAACCGGAAGAATTGAAAATGCTTTACTGGTCGCTAAGATTCTCACTACGCAACGATGTAACATCAAGATCTCTAACAGGATTAACTGGAAAGAAGGTTTCGCACGAAGATACGAAAATCGTAGATCCGTCTGTTCGGAAAGAACCTATACGTCCATTCCATCTTATCAATTTCAATGAATTCTCGAAAGGTTTGGACAAATATAAGATCTCTTTGATCTTTTGGAAAGACAATATCTTTGAAAAATGGAGCCTATTCAGAGAGTATATACCTTGGTTTTTTACCCCTAACTGGTGGAGATATTTCTACGATCTGATTGGAGAAACATATCCAGAAGTACATAAAATAAGTGATGACCCAAATTACCCTTTTCCTAGAATTTATAAAATAATTGATGAGGGTGTATATAGAGCCAAAACTTATTCATCACAAAGCCTAAGATTGAGATTAAAAAACGATTCTACCAATAAAAAATTATCCAAGATAGATCTTATCCTTTTCAAGGAATTTCCTAATGAGACGAAGATGTCACATTCAAGGTGGTTAGTATCTCAATTTTCCAATAAGCCTATCTTATCTTACTTCGTTCTTTCAGTATTATACGTTCTTGCATTATCCAAGTCTTTATCTGTCGTTTCGGGCTCTAACTCCCTTGATTCATGGAAACGTTTCAATACTATTGGATATTTAATAGACCCAATGCGCGGATCCTATTCAGAGAAGGGAATTTATTCCCCTTCAACAAGGCAAATGCAAACGAGAGATGTACTAATCCATTATTTGAAGAGATTCTCGAATTACATAAATAATATCTTCTTTTTCTCCTTCGTCAAAAACGAACTAGATTCGTGGATACTTTGTAGGGAAAGCTCCGATATCCTTAATAGTAAGAAAGAACTATTAACGCACTATTTAGTAACGAATAATACTATTTCCAAGTATCAGTCGAAATCGAATTCCAATTCTAATTTCTCGAGTAGTCGGATCGATCATGAACCTTCCCCACAAGAAAGATCTGGTGTTTTGGCATACCTACCTAAATTCTGTCAAAACGATCTATTGAGTTACAAGATCCGTAGGTTAGATCCTGCGGAGAAGTGGGCTCTTTTTGCCCTCGAAAGAAATATTCTATTTTCAGCAACGACGAGACGGAGGGGCGTTCTAGATCTGGCATA
>CAKZGI010000140.1 GCA_936914905.1 uncultured Trichormus sp.
TGTATAGATATTATTGGCACTCTTACACCTTATTTAATCCACTTTCCTTATTGGCGATCACCAGTACCACTCTAGTGAAATCGCTATACTATCTGTGGGAGTTGTATTTTTTATTGATTACCATAATTATGTCTTTACTTAAAACCCGACTAATTGGTTTAAAAGCTGACTCATTCCGCCATCCTCTGGACTTGGAAGCAACGAAAACTGTCAAGCAAATTCCAGGGATAGATATGATGGTGCGAAATTGGCTAGGACCAATGGCTGAACAGGTTTTTTATTTAGAAAATATTGCTTCTAGTATTTTGGTAGGTGAAAAGCAATTACCTGATTTACACAATTTATTATTAGAAGCTTGCAAAACTCTAGATATTGAGCCACCACAGTTATATGTCCGCCAACATCCTGCCCCTAATGCTTATACATTTGCAATGCGTGGTAAACAGCCTTTTGTGGTTGTGCACACTTCCTTAATTGATATTCTCACACCAGAGGAAATTCAAGCTGTAATTGCCCATGAGTTGGGACATCTCAAATGTGACCACAGCGTTTATTTAACACCTGTGAATTTATTAGTCTTAGCCGCAGCAATTTTACCTAATGTCGGTGCTGTTGTAGCTCAAGCATTACAGGCACAATTATTAGAATGGGTACGTTGTGCTGAGTTTACCTGCGATCGCGCCGCCTTGTTAGCTACCCAAAACCCCAAAGTCGTCATGTCAGTATTAATGAAGTTAGCCGGTGCTTCTCCCACCTTAGCACCCAAGCTGAATCTTGATGCCTTTGTTGCCCAAGCGCATGCTTATGATGACATTAGCAAAACTGAACTTGGAGTCATGGTGAAAGAAGCCCGCACCGCCCAATTAAGTCATCCAGTACCAGTATTACGAGCCAGGGAAATTGACCGTTGGAGTAGTAGTTTAGAGTACCACAAATTACTGCAAAATCACGGTTTTAATGACAAGATTGAAACCGCACCCAAAGGCGGATGGCGCAATTGGTAAATACAGGTGACAGGAAAGCAGGCGAAGTGCAAGAGATAAACTCACCCATAAACTTATTTGAATATGAACAACTAGCAAAAGAACATCTTTCACAGATGGCTTTTGATCATTACAGTAGTCGTGCGTGGGATGAAATAACCTTGCAGGATAATCGTGCTGCTTTTTCACGAGTTAAACTCCGTCCTAAAATGCTAGTGGATGTGAGTGAGATTAACCTGACAACCAAAGTTTTGGGTACATCTTTGCAATTAGCAAGGGTAATTGCACCCATCGCTTTTCAATATCTTGGACATCCAGAAGGGGAAATTTCTACAGCCTCCGCTGCGGCTTCAGCAGGTGTAGGCATGGTGTTGAGTACATTGTCTACCAGGAGTTTCGAAGAAGTTGCAACAGTTTCCAATAGTTTACAATCGTTTCAGCTTTACATCCACAAAGATAGGGTTTTAACTCATACTTTGGTAGAAAGAGCCTACACGGCAGGTTATCAAGCACTGTTTTTAACTGTCGATGCGTCGGTCTTGGGAAAGCAAGAACGAGATCAAGGCAATAAATTTACCTTACCCCGTGGTTTGCATCCTGCTAATTTAACCAAGATATCAGGATTAGACATTCTTCATGCCCAGAGAGAATCTGGATTATTGACCTATTTTACCCAACAAATTAACCCTGCGCTGACTTGGAAAGATTTGGAATGGTTGCAGTCTCTGGGTCCGCTACCGTTGGTATTGAAAGCGATTTTACGGGGTGATTATACAGTGAGGGCTGTGGAATATAGCGCTTAATGGATTGTGGTTTCTAATCATGGTGGTAGACAATTAGATGGTGTGATTGCATCCTTTACCTTTAGATGCCCTACCGGAAATCATAGCAGCAGTAGACGGTAGAGCAGAAGTCCTATTAGATGGAGGTATACGTCGCGGTACAGACATCCTCAAACCCTTAGCCATCAGTGCAAAAGCCCTCTTCATCGGTCGCCCTGTCTTATGGGGATTGGCGGTATCTGGAAAAACAGGAGTATCTGAAATCATATACCTACTCAAAGATGAGTTAACCACCGCCATAGCAGTGAGCGGCTGTGCTAATTTGCAGGATATTGATTCAACTTTGTTGACACTCCCACGGCTATTAAAACATTGCTTAGGTCGTTTTAATTAAAAGCCGTGGGATTCTTGCGTCTTCGGAATTCCAATGAATTTACCCTCAGCAAGCACTTGACCGTCTGCCCAACGGCTGCATCCTCTCTTTCGAGGACGACTTGTGCGGCTGCAACATATCTGTCTGTTTGACAGCCGCAATGAGCGCAAACATAAACACGCTCTGACAAGTCTTTTTTGCCCGTTTCAGTTGCACAGTTGGGGCCAATTTGACTTGTCTTTCTACTATCGACTTTTTGGAAATAAATGCCACGTTTAAAGGAACATTGCTCAAGGATGCTGAAAAATTGACCCCATCCGGCATCTAAACAGTGCTTGCCTAGCATTCCTCTAGGCGACCCAACTATCTTGAATCTAGGGAAGCCGTGATTACGTTCCCACATTAATACAAAGGCTTGCTCATTGATAATTCTTCCCAATCCCTAAATAAATCTAAATACCTGTTGCCAAAATAAAAAAATAGGCTATACTTACAATAGTTACAACCAAGGGCGGGTGGCGGAATTGGTAGACGCACCGCACTCAAAATGCGGCACCGAAAGGTATAGGAGTTCGATTCTCCTCCTGCCCACTTTGAAAAACTTTTGTCGGCAAATCACCTTGTCATTCGAATGATAACTTTGTAGCAACGGCAAGATTATGCTTCCAATTAAATTCGGCTCGGCAAAATTATGCTTCAAGTTAATTCTAGCAAGTTTAGATTAGGTAAAATACAGGTTAGAGGTACACCATTTCTCCGTCTGTAGCCCGTATTACATCCAAGATAGGCAAGAGTTCCAATACCAAATTCAGATTAGATATAAATTTAGACTCCAAGTTCACGTGGTGTGTTGTCTAAAAATATACTGACTTCCTGATATCTAAAGTCACCCGGATTAGCCATTAGTTCAGATACATGAGATTCTGTAGTATATTCTCCTTGGTGATGCAGTTTAATCAAAATTTGTTGAACTTCCTTGCATGACTGCTCTATTTTACTGATGTGACAAGCTTTCCTATAAATAGGGTATCTGGTAAATAAGGTATCTGGCTGAAATTTTATTGCTTAGATCTGGTAAGTGGTTAACAATTGTCTGCTTATCATATACGTATACAAACCTCTTTCATGGTTTGTGTTGGATCTTCTTCACTTGCAAGGACTGCTAGTAAAAAATCTCTGACTCGATTAGAGTCGAATGATTTTTGAGGTGTTCTTGGTGTGCGTGAAGGTATTAAATATCTATGTAGTATCTTCGTATGATAATTATCATAAACGTTATCTGTATTAAGAAAGTCTAGGAAAGAGATTTCAAGGCGATAGCAGATTTTGAGTAGCATATCCAGCAGTGGTAGAGCGTTTTTAGTTTGCCACATCCACAAAGTGTTCTTCGGTATTCCCATTAAGCTGCCTGCTAGTCTCCTTGAACAGGTAGAAAAACATGATAGCTATTATGGGATCCCGATTCAGAACAAAAGGCACGAAACAAAGAGTTTTCCAGCAAGGGTATTTTTGTTGAACACGTCATTAGACTTGTAAAGATATTCCGGGTAGCTCAACAAAGATTTCCCCTGAATTCTCGAATTTACGAACAAGTAATTCTTACTATTTATGGTTTAGTCACATTAAGAGTTGATTCATTAGTTTTGCCCATTTCATAAATGTTATGGATATCAGGTCAGTTATGAATTAGTCATCAACATCTTCATGGATAGTTCCTATCAGTTACTATTCCCAACCCTGATTCTTTCCTTGGCTCTTTCCTAATATTAACACTATGCAAAGCTAGACACAGACTCCTTTGTAAATTTTCGGTCGTCTCTAATAATTGAAGTGCTTGAACTAAACCTTTTGCCATATTTCCTGTACTGTTCACAGCCTTTGCACACTCGAAAAAGGTACCTAATCCCCTGCTAGTAATATTTCTGATACATTCCGTCTTAGCAAGTGAGGCAATTTCTCTGACAATCAACACCCTAGGAAGTACATTGTGAGATTCAGAAAGGCGAGGGATATAGCCTGTCAAACTTTCCACGTAATGTGTCCCAATTCCAAGAGACTTTAGTTGATATAGGTTACTATGCTTAGGTATACAAGGCTTTTCTAAATCCCATGAATTGTATGTAATTCCCACATTTACTCCTAAGTTTTTTTATATTGAGTAAATTAATTGCGTATGAGGAATTTCTTTTTCATTGGAAAGTATTTTATTATTCCCAGCCTAATTCATGCCTAATCTCCTTAACTGTTGCAATAGCCTCTTGGCTGAGAATTACTCCTGTGTCCTTAAACATGCTAAAATTCGGCAACTAGTTGGTTTTAGTCCTTGAGCATTTTCTGATTTTCCTACTTGGTTCTTCCAGTTTTGGTATGGGAAGGTTATCAAAATCTGTGATAGATACTTCTTTAGTTAAGAAATCCAGTAATTATATTTTCATTTTAAAACAGATGTCTAAAAGAGTAGATATTGTAGGTAGAGTTTTCTCTAGACACCATCCAAGAGTTCGAAATTTAGATTTGCCAATGTGTTTAGCAAATGTAGCTATGTTGCCACTTGCAATTATATTGACGTAAGCAGAAAGAGTTTCATTAATTTTCCTTTGAGGTAGTGGAGATAAAGTTGGTGCAGCAGCGATTAAATCTCCAAGATTTTGTGTAACCCAATCTTGCCACTCAATTTCAGTTTCTTGTAGTTGTATAGGTTCTAAGGATACCTTCTCTTTACTCAAACCAAGCCACTCTTGACATTTTGAAAAAGAACCAGGTCTTGAATTCCAATCAAATAATTTATTTTCTCTCTTACAATATGGACACTTGGTATAAACATGCTGATTATGATGTACACAAACCTTTACTTTCTTAAGTGACCAAAGAAGCGGTTCATATATTATTTGTTGATTTCTATGCCAATTTTCATAGTAGATTGGACACCATGCCCTTACAGAATGAAGAAAGATTAGTTTAGGAATTCTTTCAGCCCAGTTCAGCATTGTCAGAAACTTCAAGTCATTGTGTAAAGTTAATGAGTCCAAGGTATGGATCAGCTTTATAATCCCTGTTTCTATTCCGTTTATAATTTTTGTGTGGTGAAAGAAAATTTGATCTATCCCTCCATTTTTACTTTGAAATGTGTCTTCTTCTTTAAGAAATGGTGCAAGTGCATTCTGAACTAATATACCCGTAGTTACAACATGAGTTTCAGCTAATCTAGCAATATAGCTTGTTAGGCATTCTGTATAAGGTGTGCCAACACCAACTGGTTCGAGTGGATACAACCGACTGGGAGATAGAATATTTGGTTTTTCTAAGTTCCAAGACTCATATGTTTCAAGCTTATTCAGTTTCATTTTGTTTTGCTTCCCGAATTTGATCTCGCTTAGGATTACCTTTACCTACCTACCTTTTTCTTCCCTATGATTTTGTAATCACGTCTGCAACCTGCTCTGTATTATTTGCTAAAGGATTTCCTAATGGAGTGGATATTTCTTCATCTAGTCCAAGAGCAAAACAGAATTGTTTATATTTGTTTGAACTCTTGGTGAGGTGCTCTTCACCTTCTTGGATTTCTTTCAACATTGTTTGACGTTGGGCGACAGACGAAGCTCGTCGTTGCAGATGTTCTAGAGTTAATGTTTCCGAGCCTTTGTCTAAATGCCTCCTTGAGCGGACGAGTGAGGCAGTCTTTCAGTATTCCTATACAACCAAGGCTACCTTTATAGTAGTATTCCCAATTATTGAATAAGTCTGCTTCTTCTTGTAGTGGTAGATGCTACTGGAAATTCCACAATACATTTATGAAAAGGTCAACGTCCTCACTTAATTTGGAATTGTATTGCGGAAAATGGATGTCAACAGTACGTCACCTCAGTTGGGCGCTTAGGTTCCGAAATGTTAACAATTCATAAGTACTAAATAGTATATGCATGACTCCTATTAAATTTACAAAGGACTTTAAGCAGTCCATATTGTGTTGAAGCCAAAAACCACTAGCTATTTTTTACATATGCTGGGCTTCATCAATCAGAAAGGCTTTTGGGCGACAGTATTTTAAAGCATTTTCCAAGGCTCGACGTAGTTCTGGAGCAGTCACTCTTGGCTCAAGAATAAGTTCCCCTTGATGATTACTATGAATGCCTCTAGAGCCATAATCAACCTTATATTCAATGAGTGGTTCTTCTCAAGCAATTAAAGAATGGGTGAAATCATCTTTCCAGTTGAATTGGTTAGATTCTGTGCCAATAGCTTCAATACCAACAACTGGAATTTGACATCTATCAGTTCTAGTTCAGGTAATGCTTGTTCTATTAGTTTCTGCTCAACTCGCAGTCTCATCGTTGTTTTACCTATACCGCTTGGCCCATAGACGAAAATAAACGATACTCCCGCAGGTTCTTCTCAACTCGCAGTCTCATCGTTGTTTTACCTATACCGCTTGGCCCATAGACGAAAATAAACGATACTCCCGCAGGTTCTTCAACATTACGCATAACTGTCTCAGTAGCTTCTATCGGCTTTGGATGAGCTATTAGGTAAGAAATAAAATACTGAAGCTTATCCTTCTTGGTTTTCTGAAGGAGCGAGCGCGGGAAACGACTTCAAATTGTTGTTATTTCCAAGGAATCCTGGTCATAAATCATTTGTGACTTGCGGGAAGCTTATGCTTCCAATTTTTTCTCGCAGCAAAATTATGCTTCCAGTTGGTTAAAATGTTGTGCGATTCCCCAATGCAGAATTAGGGGTTAGAGAACATGGTGCGGCAAAGTTATGGTTCTAGTAGCGGCAAGGTTATGTTTCCAGTCACAATAACGACCTCCTTACAAATCGAAATTTTTTCTGAAAAAATACTTGACAGAAACCATAGGTGAACTGCTATATTATTTAAAGTTGATTTATTGGGGCGTAGCCAAGTGGTACGGCAGCGGGTTTTGGTCCCGCCATCCCTAGGTTCGAATCCTAGCGCCCCAGCATTACTAAGGGTAGATTTTTAAGTCTACCCTTTTTAGTTTTTCACTTTTGTCTGTGTTGTCAGAGTTAAAGATTTCTTTCTTGTTACTCTTCTGGTGATTTGAGAGCCTGGTCTAAAACCTGTCTAGCTTGTTCCGCTTTATTGCGTGCTTGTTGATAACGGAGATTAGCTTGAGCAAAGTTCTTCAGAACTTTAAAACCCTCCTTGAGATGGGTAATCTCCTCCTCAGTCACAGAATTATCTGAGAATAGAACATCAACTGCTTTGCGAATTTCCAAAGCTTCAGTCCGCGTTTCCTGCACTTTCAACTTTAGTGTAGCCAAATTGCTGAGAACTTGAACGGCTTGGGTAATCGCATCCTCACCCCTGGTATTATCAATAATTTGTTCCTTAACTTCAATTAACTGTTGGGCTCCAAATCCTTCTTCTAGTTCTGTGGGTAGCTTACCAGTTTCCATGAGTTCCATCAACTGATCCATTGCTTTTTCGCGAGCTTTAGCGGAGTCTTTACCAGAAACTGTCAAGATAATTTCTGGGCTTTGAGCGAGAGTATATTGAACCATAGTGGGAGAAAAATTTCCTGGTTTACCAAGTCTGGGCTAAACACATCAAATGTCTTGTTTCATAATGACCATATCATTTACTCAAGAGTTTGTGCTATGTGTCGTTGGATAAAATTCAACTTTATACTAAATAAAAGCACTGTACAATACAACAGGAGAGGAGAGCTATGACTCCCAATCCGGCCATTATGCGTTCTGTAGAACAACTGGGATACCGTGTTACTGTTGGTGATGTGGCAACTCAGGCTGGCTTAAATTTAGGTGAAGCTAATCAAGGTTTATTAGCCCTAGCGTCTGATGCTGGTGGACATTTGCAGGTAGCAGAATCCGGTGATATTGTTTATCAATTTCCCCAAAATTTTAGAAATATTTTGCGTAATAAATACTCGCAATTGCGCTTGCAGGAATGGTGGAAGAAGATCTGGGGCGTGCTGTTTTACTTAATTCGTATTTCCTTTGGCGTTTTGTTAATCGCTTCTATTGCGCTGATTACTGTTACTATCATCATCATTATTACTACTGCTAACTCAGACAGAGACGGAGATAATAGGAGCAGTAGTTCTAGTAGCTTCAATTTCTTCTTTTTCCCTGATTTACTATGGTATTTTAGCCTTGATTATTATTCCCAGGAACGACGAAGAGAAAGAAGGGAAGATAGCAAATTCAATTTTTTTGAGGCGGTGTTTTCGTTTCTGTTTGGTGATGGTAATCCTAACGCCAATTTAGAAGAACGTCGTTGGCAAGAAATTGGTACTGTAATTCGTAATCATAAAGGGGCAGTGGTAGCAGAACAAATTGCGCCCTATTTGGATAATTTGGGTGAAAAATATCACCAAGAATATGAAGATTATATGTTGCCTGTGCTGGTTCAATTTAATGGTAAACCCCAGGTAAGTCCTGATGGGCAACTTGTCTATTATTTTCCTGAATTGCAGGTAAAAGCTAGTAAAAAGCAGCGTCAGTCCATAGCGCCATATTTGGAGGAATTGTCCTGGCGTTTTAGTGAGGCGAGTTCTGGACAAATTATGCTCAGTACTGGTTTGGGTGCCGTGAATTTGGTGGCTACTCTAATATTAGGTAGTTTATTGAGTGGTGGCACAGCCGCAGCGAAAATAGGAGTAATGATTGGTTTTGTGCAAGGAATTTATTGGTTGCTATTAGCTTATAGTATTGGTTTTTTAGGTATACCTTTAGTACGTTGTTTTTGGATTCAATGGCGTAATGCTAAACTTGCAGGTCGTAATCGTGAACGTTTGGAAAGAGCCAGATTTTTAGCAAATGCGGATGATTTTTTACAGCAGAAGATTGCTTTTGCTAGTCAGTTCGCAACGGAGAAAGTAATTGGTAAAGAAGATTTAATTTATTCCAGTGACACAGATTTACTGGAACAGGAATTCGAGCAGGTGAAAAAGCAAAACCGGTTAGATGAAAATAGGGAATAGGTGATTGGTAATGGGTAATTGGTGATTGGTAATTGTTATTAGCCTCCCCATCTCCCCATATCCCCATCTCCCTATCTCCCCAGTCTACTTAGCCTGAATAGGAGTTAAGGCTACACCTTTGTAATAGTGTCCTAAAATTTGTAGGTAGTTGACTCCACGTTGAGCTAAATTGTATGCTCCCCACTGGCTCATCCCTAAACCATGTCCAAAACCTAATCCTTGCAGGATAAAATTCCCGTTTGCGTCTTTACTAACGCTAAAACGGGTGCTTTTGAGCTTGAGTGCGGTGCGTACTTCTTCACCTTGGAGTACTTTTGTACCTTGATCACCGACTATTTTTAAGGTTTTAACGCTGCGGAAGGGTGAAAAGGATTCGGCAATCATATCTTTAATATTGCCTATACCGGAAATTCTGCCGCTTATTTGCCCTGGGGAGAAGGTTTTTACCCAGTTACATTCTTTGACGTTTTGATCAAAGTCTTGGACTGCACGTAGATAAGGGAGGGTATTTCCCCAAACGTCTTCTACGTTTTCTGTGTGTCCACCGGAACAGGCATGAAAGACTGAGAGAATAATTTTGTTGTTATAGGTGAGGACTTTCCCTGCTGTGTCGTCTACTGCTGCATAAGTGTTGGGTGATTCGCTGCTGACACCTTTGTAAATTTGCCAGCGATCAGGACTATCTCCTAAGTCAAAAATGGGATTGTTGCGCTGTTTTTCTCGCTCATAGAGGGCATAAGTCCGGGCTGCGATCGCTTGGGCTTTTAAGGCTTCTTGTGGCCAGCTAGAGTTCATTTCTCCACCGATGACACTGTAGAGATATTCTTCTAAATCTACCCAATTAACTGCTGTTAAGCCTTTTTCCGTGGGGATAACTAGAGTCCTACCACGAAACCACCGATCGCCTATATAAACAAATCCCTTGCCTGTTGGTTCAATCCAAAATAAACCAGATTGCCATTTATCTAAAGCAACTCCGCCAGGAACCGCTTGAGCAGCATAAGCACTCATTCCTGGTAGTTTTCCAAGAGAACGGCCAGCACTATCTTTGAGAATTGCTGTCGTGGAAGCACCAACTTTGACCTGATTTACTCCCCTTTCAATTGCCACGCGCAGGATGACAGATGCTTGAGCAGGAGCAACTAAAGCAAACCAAAAGAGGATACCTATCCACCAATGTCTTCCTTGAATTCGGGAAAATAAAGCGCCTAAATAAAGTTGGATTTTCATACTGATAGTTAAATCACAAGCCTCTACAGGTTTAATCAGACATTTCTCCTAGTGAGGAGGTTGCCACTTCTATTTATTTAAGAATTCAGGAGTCAGGAGTCAGAAGTTTGAGAAATAGGTTAATTATCAAATAGGTATTTTTGGCGTTAGGCTGAAAAAGCCGACTGCTGATGCCTGATAGCTGAATGCTTACCTACTTATTATGCAGTTTGATTAGACTTATGGTGTTTTAATGAGCCGATTTAACTTTTTCAGAACGTTTTGAGGTTTTGGTAACTTTTGGCGAATTATTGACTTCATTGGCAACAATACCAATTAAATTCAACTGGCTCAAAATTTCTGTTGCTTGCATGAGTTCCTGTGGTGTTAACTGCCCAATACGTCCCACTATGACAATGCCATTACAAACAGAAGCGATAATTCTCGCATCAACGTTATCTAAAACCGAAGAAGCATCTATCAAAACGAGATCATAGATTTTTTCAAAGGACTCAATTAATTCTTTCATCCTTCCTGAAGTCAGCAGATTTACTACATCATCTGGTGTTGGTCCGGCGGTCAAAACATCAATTGACGGATGAATAGGTTGGACATAATTCTGAAATTTAGTCTTGATGTCGTCCAGCAATAACAGCGATAAACCCCAATCATTGGAAATTGCGAGGATTTTGTGTAAACTAGGCGATCGCAAGTTAGCATCAATAACTAAAACCCGTTGATGCATCTGCGCTGCACTAGCTCCCAAACCCAAAGCTAAAGTTGTTTTTCCCTCTCCTGGTAATGCAGAGGTCAACATCAAAGACTTAAAAGGTAAGGAACTCTTGAATATTTGCAGATTTTGATAAATCATATCCAGAGTTTCATGACTAGATAATTTAGTTTTGGGTCCCGATATTGCAGGAATTGAATTCTGTTGTTTATATCTTACTATCTTATTCAATCTAGTTTGAAAACTAGGTTTACCCAATTGCGGTAGAGAACCCAGTAATCTCAGATTCGTCAGCTTCTGTAAATCCAACGGTGAAAAAATTACCTTATTAAATATTTCCAAAATCAAAGTGAAAATCACACCTAAAATTGGACCAATTAAAAATCCTCCAATGATAAACAACCATTTCTTATTACCAATATAGATTCCCAGGTCTGGTTCTTCCAAAATTTGCCAATCAAATCCCCCCTGAGCAATTTTCACTCCCAAAGACTGTTGTAACTTAAGTAGTTGCTCAAGAGCTTTCCGTCGGACTTTTACATCTGACAACAACCGATTATACTCTGCTATTAGACTAGGGTAAGTATTTAACTGGGAGCGAATTATTTGTTCAGACTTAGCTAAATTGTTTTCATTAAGAATCAGTCCATTCAACATTTTTCCCAGCTGTCTTAACTCATTAGTTAACTTAGTTTCAACGTCCGATAATTTTTCGGTTGTCGTATTAGCATTGATATCTTGTACTTTCAATTCTTGCTGTAATAATGCCATTTGCACCTGGCATTTTTGCTTCAGTCTAACCACCACTGGCGAATCTTCTGTATAACGCAGACGTTCTTCAGCTAAAGAAATTTCTGTTTTTCTAATCTCATCAACTAAAGCTTGATAGCTACTTGAAAGACTCAAACTAGCAACCAACTTTGCATCCTGGTTGGAAGATACTAAACTTTCCTCCAAACTATTGTAACTACTCTGTATATCTGCAATCCGTGTGCGAATAGTCTGTCGTTGTTTGTGAATATCAGCCAGAGATTGTAATAATATTTTATTTTGCACGAGAGGATCAATTAAATTGTGTTCCTTGCGAAATAACTCTAATTTCTTTTCTCCAGCTAGTGCCTCTTTTTGCAACTTAGGTAATCTATTATTAACGAGAAGTAAACCTCGATTGACACGCTGATCTTTCTGTTCAAGATTGTAGTCTTGATAAACTTTCTGTAAAGCTTGCAATACTCTTTTAGTTTTTACTGGATTGGGATCTTTAAAAGAAACTACAAATACCTGATTAAAATCTGATATATTGTCGGATGGAACTATTTGCAAAAATGCCGTTTTACTAGTATCGATTTTACCTTTTATATCTTCTAGCGTTAAATTAGGATAATGAGGACGTAATAAATCAACAGTCTTTTGAATGAGTTTAGAACTCATCATAATTCTCATATGATTAGTATATTCTACAGATGAGAAATGAGGCTTACCTAACTCATTTTTAACATCTGTTTGGAGATGATTAGAGAGTAAATCTTGATCCATATCCCCACTGACCATGATCTGCATATAACTTTGGTACATGGGTTTAGTAATAACAGCTAAAATACTTGTTGCTGTCATTACTACACAGGAAATACCCAAAATTAAAAAGCGTCGATAAAACAGAATTGTAGATATTTGTCTAAAATTAAACACCCTTTGTTGAGAGGTAGTAACCAGTTGTTTCCTATTTAGACCAGTTGTAGCCACTATAAAAATCCTCTACTATCAAAACAATATATATATCTGGAAGATGATTACAAGACAAATTAGGAGATAATTTATAGGCACATTTATCTCTTGAATCACCAATAATTATCCTTGTCAGGATGATATATCTACTTAATAGAATGTATCTTGAAGAAGCTATTCCATAATTAATTCATCCAGATATATGCTCGGTCAGCACTATGATAGTAAATTTATTCATTAGATTTTTAAATATTTAATGAAGGATAAAAAGGGAATATATTAAGGTTAATATATAAATCTGGTTTGCTCACTGTTAAGAAGATGTTTGTAAAGTCTGATTGATTACCGACTAGGAAGATTTCTGATATTTAGTGCTGTTTTTATGTTGACGATTTCATTCCTGTTCCAGCAACTGGTTAATATAATTACTGATCAATTAGGTATTATTCCTTATGAATCTAGCAATATAGCTATGATAATAAATCAATAGACAGTTCTTACCAAGGTCAGGGTGGGAGCGATGTGATTTTGTGAGGTGGGGCAAATAGTGTGTGATCGCTAAACCCAAAACAGGCACCGACAAATATCATTGACCGTACGATTTGAATATTCTATATATATATAGTAGTGAAATTACTTAAATAGATTTATAAGATGACAGAAGTTGAGACAATACTGTTCGGTTAAGGAAAAAGAGGGGGTAAGAACAAGAGAAAAGAGTTCGCGGTTTACTTACGAGAACTATAAAAATTGAGAGCCTTACTTTTTCTCTCTGAGACTGTTGTATAAATCAGCCCAGTTTTGTCAGAGAGAATCAATACATGATTGTAAGTAATCAACTTGAGTCCTTCTAGGAACCGAGAGGACCGCATCAATATGAGCAGGGCTTCCAGCCTTGCCTAAATGCTTGTAATTACTCGATTTGTCTGGTTGAGTGGTAGGAAAAATTGGTGGAGAGGCGTGTAACTCGTAGTACCAGTAAATCCCTTATTTACCGCGTGCTTGGTAACGAGAAACACAGCAACCAGGAGGCGCTATTTCCGCACTACCTTTAATTTGTTGAATCAACAGTTGCAACATAGCAATCGCTTGTTCCAGCATTTCCGCTCTGGCAATCAGATCATCTTCGTTTGTAGACATGATCAATTTAGAAAAGTTATATTCCTCTCGAAATAGTATCGAGAACACGACTAAACTTAATATATTAAGACTTGATAATGAAAATTCCACAAGGACTTCATTCAATTCATAGTATATGTCACTGGTAAATTTTCAGGTACAAACAGCCTGTGTAGATCCTAAACAAATACTTAAGGCCTTGTCACAGGTAATTCCACCACAAACGATAACCAATGCCATTGAAACTACTTGTAGCTCTCAACGAAGACTAAGAATACTACCAACTTATGTCATAGTCACCTTAGTAATTGCCATGAGTTTTTGGTCATCTGACTCAATAGTTGATGTCTTCAAAAATCTCATTCATGGTTTGAGTTCTTTACACATAGCATCAGGTGTACGTTTTCAAACCCCATCTGGTTCATAAATTACAGAAGCCCGTCAAAGAACCGGAGCAGCTGTAATGAGGAGATTATTTGAACTCGTAGCCAAGCCCTTAGCAACAATATTAACGCCTGGTACTTTTTTGGGAGAATTAAGAATCATGGCTATAGATGAAACAGTTTTTAATGTTCCAGATACTCCAACAAATGCTAGAGTATTCGTCTATCCTGATTCTCCCAAATGGACATATCCAGCTTTTCCTAAAGTTATATTAGTATTTTTAGTGGAAGCAGGTACTCATTTAATCATAGATGCTTTTTGTTGTCCCTATCATATGGGATAAAGAAGAAATACTTTAAAAGTAATACGCAGTATTAGCTCTAGTATGTTATTAATGTGGGACAGAGGATTACATTCTTTTATGATAGTTCATGCTGTCATCAAACAACAAGGTTTTTTTCCTGGTCGTCTTCCTGCCCATATCAAATTTGACGTAGTTAAAACATTGAAAGATGGTTCTTGTTTATCATGGATTGCACCCGATGGAGTGTCAAGGAAGAAGGGTGCAAAATGGATTTCGGTTCACATTATTAAATATGTTATTGAGTAGAATGCTACTCTAAAAACGTATTGGTTGATTACTAATTCAATTGATGTTGCTAAGTTTCCGGCTTTGATATTAGCACAGGGTTCCCATTGTTGATGGGAAGCTGAGAATACTTTAGATGAATTGAAAGTACATCTATTGGCACGCAAAATTCCTATTCGTTCTAAGAGTCCTCGTGAGGTAGTGCAAGAAATTTATGGTTGGTTATTGGCTCATTATTACCTACGTTGTTTGATATTTAAAACTGCTACCTTGAAGAGTATTTATCCTTTAAGGATAAGTTTTGTTGGTAGTTTATGGGTGATTCGATGTGCTATTCCTGAGTTTCAACGTCAGATACATACTCTGGGGGATATCAGTTTATATTATAGTTGGTTGATGGCAGAAATGTCTGATGTGGAAACTCCTTTACGACAACAGCTAAGTAATCCCAGAGAGGTCAATAAAGAACGTTATAAGTTTAATACTAAAAAACACAGTCATAGAAATAATTTTACTCCCCGACAACAATTATCTTTTCAAACCATGAGATGGGCAAGTTAAATCTATCTATTTTCACACTACAGTAATTTATTCATTATAGATTTATAATCTAACAGTTTGACTATTTTGTTTCTCATCACTTTTTTGAGAGTGTGTGAGAATTTATAAATCTTTTTTTGGATGTTGGTTCTCGTAATGAAAACGCGAACTCTTTTCTCTTGTTCTTACCCTGTCTTTTTACTTAACTGAACAGTGTTAGAAGTTGAGATAGACTGGTTTTGTAGTTAAAAAGAAGGTAGGATTTCCAAATAAAAAACAGGGAACACCTACCATTAATGACA
>CAKZGI010000141.1 GCA_936914905.1 uncultured Trichormus sp.
TTTTTGACCAACCTATCAAAGGGATGGTTAACTCTGGTTTGCAGACACCTTCTTTAATCCCTCTTGCTTAGACCTCAATCCTTACATTTCGGAAACGAAAGTAGAGAAGCTGCAATGGCTTCTAGACAAGCTTTAGGGGGATTTTTATCCAGCCAAGATTGGATGCAACGGGTGCTGGATCAAGTGTGGGTGAAAGCTGCACCTATACAGGAAACAAAAACGAGAGAACTCGTAACTGTGTAAATCTAAGATCCCCGACTTATTTTTTCTATCTTGTAAATAAATAATGAATTGATGTCAGAATTCGGGGATATGGTGGTGCTTTTTAGCAAGCTACCTCAATATTAATTTGAGTTTTTTATATGATTGAATTAGTTAGCGAATCGCGGTGCATTGAATGTAACATTTTTCTCCAAGTTTGTCCGACAAATATTTCCGACAAACTACCAAATCTAGCTCCGATAATTGCCAGATAAAGCGATAATCATTACTGCCAGAAAGTCCTTTATGGATATTGCCAAATGTGTTTATTATACCCCATTTTTATGGAAATTCTCCCAGAGTGAAAGAGCTAGCGATTGCTCTGTTTTTGGATAATTTAATACGCTATTGTCAAGGACAACCTTTACGCAATCTAGTGGAGAAAACGGCTGGTTATTAAATGAAGATGAATTTAACAAACTTAGGGCTCAACAGCAGATTGAATTATAACTACAGCAGGAGTCAGGAGTCAGGTGTAAAACTCTCTTGCTGTCTTAGTTTCAATTTAGGTTCTGTACGTGATTGATCTGCAACCTGCTGTAATTCAGCTACAATTTCATAGGTAAACACGAGTTAATTGCTTTTGATGAACCCCTACTATATTTTTAATCATACTAAACGTCAGCGTGTTAGTGATGGCATAATCCAACCCGTGCTAGAAAATCGGGAAACTGCTTCACATATCCTTATTTTAGTTTGGCCACAACTTGGGGAATTTGATAGTCTTGAATATGCGTGGTGGTTACAGCGCAAAGCGAAAAAGTTAGCAGATGAAAAACTCGCTATTCGTGCAGTGGGAATTGGTAATCTTTCCTCTGGAAAAAGATTCTGTGAATATACAGGATTTCCCCAGGAAAATTTATTTGTTGATCCTAATGTAGAATTACATCGTCAACTCAATCTTTATTCTGGTTTGAATCTTTCTCTCCCTGGACTTTCTAGATCTCAGAAAGCTTGGCTCAACTTACTGTTGATGTGTGCAGGTATTGGTAGTCGTGGAACACTTCGGGAAGTTTTTCGCGGATATAGAGGTGATCGCCAAGCGCCTCAACTCATTGGTGATTATGAAATGATAGAAGATACACCTCTACCAGCTCAGCTTTTAAAGGTTCATTTTTTCAACTAGCAGGAGGAAGTGGTTTTCAACGTCCTTTTGAGTTAGCTACTTTAAGGCTACGGAATATGGTGGAAGTGCTGATAAATTGGCAGACTTATGTACCTAATTCTGCTTATTTAACTCAGCATGGTGCAATCTTTTTGTTTAATAGTCAAGGTGAGTTAGTTTATGAACATCGAGATGCAGGAATTTTAGGCTTTGCTGCTAATATGAGTCAACCTTTATCTTTTTTATCTTTGTGGAAAACAGATAGCTGTATGTAAACTAAGTAGTTGAATAGAAAAAGCTAGAAAAGTAGCCTCACTAGACCCCCGAATCCTTTAAGAATTCGAGGATATAAATCATGTTTGAGGCTAATTTTAAGTTGTATATTCGGCGTTAATTCTCACGTAGTCGTAACTCAAGTCACAACCCCAAGCTTTACCGATTCCATTACCATTACCGACGGTAACGGAAATTAATACCGTATCCTCTTTCATGTAAGCACCTGCGGCTGCTTGTTTCAAATATGCACTGACAGATGCTTTGTCAAAAGGTAAAGGTTGACCATTTTCAAAGAGTAAGAAATTGCCTAATTTAATTTGCAGGTTTTCTTGTTCAAAAGGTACTCCAGCACGGCCAGCAGCGCCGGCGATTCTTCCCCAGTTGGGGTCACGGCCAAAGATTGCAGATTTAACTAAGGAGGACCCAGCAATGGTTTTGGCAATTTGTCGCGCTGCTGTTTCATCAGGTGCGCCAGTGACCTTTACTTCTACTAAGCAAGTTGCACCTTCACCATCACGTGCGATCGCTCTGGCTAAATGCTGGCATACTGCTGTTAGCATGGCTTCTAATTTCTCGGCTTCTGCACCCATTTCGGTAATGGCTGGGGTGCGAGATTCACCGTTAGCTAAAGCAATTAAGCTATCATTGGTGCTGGTATCTCCATCAACGGTAATAGAATTGAAACTTCTATCCGCTGCTCTTGTTAACATTTGTTGCCAAAGTGTTGATGACACCGCCGCATCACAAGTAACAAATGCCAGCATGGTGGCCATGTTAGGGTGTATCATCCCCGAACCTTTGGCTATTCCACCAATTCGCACTGGTCGGTCATTGATACTTGTTTCTAGAGCAATGGATTTGGTGACTAAATCTGTGGTCATAATTGCTCCTGCGGCTGCATCTGAGCCATCTTCGGCAAGTGCGGCTACTAGCTTGGGTATACCACCCCGCAAAGCATCCATTTTAATTCTTTGACCAATTACACCAGTAGAAGCCAGTAAAATTGCTTCCGGGGAAATACCCAATTCTTTAGCTAATAAGCCTACACTCTCGAGCGCATCTTTGACACCTTGGCTACCTGTGGCTGCATTGGCTTGTCCAGCGTTACAAAGTATGACTCTGGCGCTATGCTTGGCTTGCAAACGTTGACGACAATAATCTACACAAGCGGCTTTGATGTGGCTAGTAGTAAAAACACCAGCTGCGATCGCATCCACATCTGATAATATTAATGCTAAATCCGGCAATCCTGAAGCTTTGAGACCAGCTGTAATTCCCGCTGCTTTATAACCTCTGGCTGCTGTGACTCCACCAGTAATTTCCTGCCAGTCTCCCATAATTTTTCCCCAACAACTATATATATTGTGTAAGTTGGTAGATTGCTTTCCTAAAATCAGGTCAGCTATCCCGTATATATCCTTATTGTGAGTTTATCTTTATGATGGCAATCTTGCATCAAGTAATTGACGTTATAAGTCTTAATCGTATTAGTATTGAATTGAGCAAATTTGGGATCAACTAGTATAGTTATTGATACATAGTGATAAAAAAACATTGTATCAGCTATTTACTTCAGGTTTTTGTTGCACTTAGTTAAGAATAAAAACTAAAAAGGAGAGCCAATTGAATAGCTCTCCAAATCATCAGGGTGTATCTACTTATCATAGTATAACATTTTTTGTACGGGGGGTGAAGCCCCTTCTTGGGAATTTTTATAAAGTAAATTCCAAAAATTTTTGTTATTTTGGGAGGCTTTTAATACTCATTAAAGCAATGGTTTGTCAACCCGATTTTGACTAATTCAAACAATAAATACAATAGACCTCTGGCATAATTAATTTTATGTTATAATGGGTGGTTATATTTGTTTTAGCCAAAAGTTAGAGTTACACGGTTATGTTTTAATTACTGATCGTAAAGAACACCAAAAATACATAAAATCTAAAACCCTCTATCATACCACAGAAACAATTTTGCAAGAGGTCTAATTACTACATTTAATTCTTAATTTCCTAATTTTCATTAGTCAATTGAAGAAGCAGTAAATTCTCTGAAAGAAAGAGAGCCAATTGAATAGCTCTCCAAATCATCAGGGTGGATCTAACTAGCAAAGTATAGCACTTAAGGGATGAGGGGTATCACCCATTTTCTTATAAATGTTAAACCATCTATTCTTTCCTTTGCTGAGTGCTATGCATTCAATTTCTTTTCCACCAACTCATTAGTGAGTTTCGGGTCAGCACGTTTGTTTGTCTTCTTCAACACTTGTCCAACAAAGAAACCTTTGAGATTAGTATTACCACCATGGTATTTTTCTACTTGTTGAGGATTAGCGGCTATGATTTCATCAACAATGGGTTCTAGTACAGTAGGATCACTAATTAACTCCTGACCTGCAAACGCTTTTTCAGGAGAAACACCACTCAATAAATCTGTGAGTTTTTCCTTAGCTTGAGCATTGCTAATTTTACCAGTTTCAATGCGAGTGATCACATCAGCAAGATTAGCGGGAGTCAGACCAATTTCAGAAATTGCGAGTTTTTGCTTATTTAAGTAAGCAGCAATATCTTGGGTAATCCAGTTAGCTGCAGCTTTGGGATTTGCACCAGCAGTGATCGCACTTTCAAAATAATCAGTTACTGGGCGATCTTCTGTCAGGACTCGCGTATCATAAGCTGAAAGTCCCAACTCACCTTCATAACGAAGGCGTTTTTCCGCGGGTAATTCCGGTAATTCACTTTTCCAAGTTTCCAACTCCACATCAGTAACTTCGATAGGTGCTAAATCGGGTTCTGGAAAATAACGATAATCGCTAGAACCTTCCTTAACGCGCATACTGCTAGTACGTTGTGAACCTTCTTCCCAAAGACGGGTTTCTTGAATTATCCGTTCTCCAGCTTCAATAGCTGCAATTTGGCGCTCAATTTCGTAGTCTATCGCCTTTTGGATAGCACTAAAGGAGTTCATGTTTTTGATTTCTACCTTCGTCCCAAATTCCTTTCTTCCCAGAGGACGAACAGAAATATTTACATCGCAACGCAGAGAACCTTGTTGCATATTCCCATCACTAACACCAAGATACCGCACAATCCGGCGTAATTCTGAGGCATATTCCGCTGCTTCCTGTCCAGAACGCAAGTCAGGTTCAGAAACAATTTCCACCAAAGGTACACCCGCGCGGTTATAGTCTACGAGAGAATAACTAGAACCAGACAGTCTTTCACTTCCTGCGTGTACGAGTTTTCCTGCATCCTCTTCCATGTGCAGACGGGTAATACCAATGCGTTTGCGGATAGGATTGCCAGCATCGTCTACCAATTCTATTTCTATCCAACCATGTTCAGCTATGGGTAAGTCATATTGAGAAATTTGGTAATTTTTCGGTAAATCAGGATAAAAATACTGTTTACGGTCAAATTTGCTATATCTAGCGATTTGACAATTTAATGCTAAACCGGCTTTGACCGCATATTCTAGCACTTTGGCGTTGAGTACGGGTAAGACTCCAGGTAAACCCATACACACCGGGTCTATATTGGTGTTGGGGTCAGCACCAAACGCGGTGGAACTACTGGAGAATATTTTGGTGTTCGTGCTGAGTTGACAATGGGTTTCTAAACCAATAATTGCTTCGTATTCTGTTTTTACGGGTGTAGCTGTGGTCATATTACCATTTTGATGATTTTTCTTTAGGGTACTATTTTAGCGGTTTTGTTCTTTCTCTAGGGTAGTGTCTTCTGATTTAAGGTTGACGGGTTTCTGGAATTTGCTAATTAATATGTTGATTTAGTCATGTTGACAATGTTAATTAGATATGAATAAAAAGAATCTATGAAATCAGAAATTATAGTCTAATAAGTTAGAACAATTAGACAGTACAGATAATCAAAGTATTATTTATATGAAAACTGCTGCAAGTACTGCTTCTCAATTTCTCAATATATAGAATCCCTCAAACACATCATGGTTTCTTCATTACCAGATTTGAGTATTAAAGAAGTTGAGTTAACAGAAGATAGATCCTTTTGGTTAATTACTTTGGGTTTTGGTACGCCTATAAAACCCCAGGAAAATAGTTTCACTACTACTCTTGCATTACTTATACCAACTTCTCAAAGAGAATACAAAGTTCTCAAAGTAAACTCACAAACTGGAGAACTAGAAGCAATGAAAATCAGAAAATTATCAAAGATGTCATGTCATTAATGACCTGATCCGTCCCTATAGCCAAAAGGGAATTTTAATTGATACGAACGTCCTGTTTCTTTTGTTAGTTGGGAGTGTGAATAAAGAACGGATAACTAAATTTAATCGAAGGCAGCAATTTATCCCAGAAGATTATGAGCTTTTGCTAAAATTTATGTCAGAGTTTAAGAAACCTGTCACGACTCCAAATATTTTCACATAAATTAACAGCGTTGCGAATCAACTTGTTTAACGTGAACGTTCTGAGTCCTTTGCAATATTTGCGCTATGTGTTCAAAATGTGGATATTTTAAATGAACACTATATGAAAAGCCAAGAAGCTGTGAGTGCTGATAAATTTATAAAATTCGGACTTACTGATAGTGTAATCCTCACTCTACCTAAAGGTAATTATCTCGTACTAACTGATGATCTGAAGTTGGCAAATTATCTTAAAAATGTGGAAGTTGATGTAATTAACTTTAACAATATTCGTGTTTTAAACTGGTAAATTTCTATTTCCATGAAGATTTTTTGCATTATCATTGCCGGGGATATTGTCTATTACCTATCTTTATTTAGGGTGTAGGGGATTAGTTTTTGGTTGGTTTTCTGTGAAAAGTTTGGGATGCCAACTGCTGTGGGTATGTATGGTGCAACTAAAGAGGAGCAGAACAAGCTACTAAATGCGCTGCAGGCTTTGGCTCGGGATGCGGGGGTAATTATCCCAGAGGGGATGGATACTGTCTAAAAATTTTTGTAGTTCTGAAAGACACGATCGCAATTCCTCACGGTTTTTCAGTGAGTAACCGTGAACGAGGCGATATTGTCCGGTTATATCTTGAAATTCTATACAGTCAAACTCTACATGGGCTATTTCCATGATTTTTATCAATGCTGATCATGGATTAGCTGTTGAAGCTTGGATATCCAAGGCCGAAAATTTACGCTTGGACTTCAGTTCTGATTTCTGGTTAAGTTGCGTTACATAATTTGATAAACGCGATAGATAATTTGATTAATCATTTTTTGTGACTTTGATTAATCAATCTATGTGACGCGCTACATAGTCAGACCTGGATTATTAGGCAATCCTTGGCCTACAGCCAACGATCAGATTGATCCAAAAACGTGGCGGGTCTGAATCCTCCATTGATTGATTCAGACCGGAGGGGATCGCCTTCATACTGCCCGGGAACGTGCAATCGCGTCAAATGTCGCCACTGTTTCAAATACCGGAATATCCTCTACTCTATTGCTGAGGTTTACACTGTCGCAATTTGGCGAGTATCTTTCACAGCTTATCAATTACAACTACGAGTTAAGTTTAGCCGTAACAAAATTTCAAACCCTGACTATACCATAAAATTAATTTTGCAAGAGGTTGACTAACTTATTTTCAAGATTTTGATTGCTTTTCATTTTATTTATGAATTAGGTTCAAACTCAACTCTTGTCTGCTTAAAGGCATCCTGTAATGATAAATGCCGCCCAATAATAAGGATGGTGATAAGGCTGTTTGTGAGGTGATAACTGACGATATTTATCAAGTTGCATTATTACATAATTTCTCAATTTAACCTCATCTGAATGCAGATTAGTGAGTAAATCTTCATACCATGTGATTAGTTCACCAACTGTTATATCTCTCAGCCAAGTTGTGACTTCAGCTAAAGCAGTAACTGGAGATTGATGGAAAAGTAATCTGCGATAAAATTCGATAATTACTAAAGCTGTTGCAGATGATTCAACAGTCCAAAGTGTACTCAACACTTCTGGAACTCCACCAATTAGTAAACCAGCTGGTAAACCCACATATTCACTGTTGATATTCTGACTGTGATTACTAACCATTTCAGAATTTGGGAGAGTAAACAGATTGTAAGTATTAAAAGTCTGTTGACTAATTTCTGCTAGAGTCAGTTTTTCTTCACTTGCTAAAACTAAAGCTGATTTTTGAGCTTCACTCAAATTGTTGATAGCATGACCAGTAAAGTGAAAGATGTTGTAATCTGAGGCTAAGGCATTTTCGATATTATCTTGCGTAACTTGTGAACCTTGGATATATTGGGCACTATCAAACATTTTTCTGATAATTGCCGATGCAAAATCAGCACATTTTATCTGGCTATCATTTGTATGTTCTAGATTTTCAACACTGAGGAATTTTTGCTGTTGCCAATTTGATAATGAATATGTTTTTAAGTCCAGGCCTATTTGGATACTGGGTAAATAATTGATGGTGTAATTGAGTGAATTTTCGCGATTGAGTGGAAAAAGTGCGTGGACAGGTAATTTATGTAAATCACGGTGGGGAATTACAATCAGTTTGCTGATACCTTCAAGTTCTTGAATAATTGTAGAAATATTGAGGATGTTTTGCAGTTGTAACAACTTCTGTTCTATATCTACCCACCAAGAATGTTTGTACTGATTTTCTATATCTTGTATTTGACGATATTCTTGATATTGTTTTTCCCAATCTTCTAGCCAGCTTTCAAATTCGACTAGACGTTTCACGGCTTCGGGTATGGCTTCTATATCTTGTATTGGTGTTAATAACAGTATGGGTGAAGGTGCTTCATGTTTAATAATGAAGGTGTGTAAGGCTGCTGGACTAAGATGCCAGTAAATCATGGCTGTTGTGGAATTTAGTAGAGGTTGAATGGCTTCATAGTTGGGAGAGTAAATTTCATCATCGGAATCAGAAAGCAGTAATTTTAAACAGGTATTTTTACAATGTTCGGCAATTTCCCAAGATTCTACTAAATCACCTATATTGACTGCTAAGTCAACTCCCATTTGTCTTAAACCCGCAAATTTTAAAGCTAGTTGTTTTTTACTTTGTTCAGGACGGATTGTTTGATTAAGTAATTGTTGTAATAAGCCTAGTCCATGTTGCTGTAATTCTTGGGCTGTTACTGTTTGTCCCAAACTGATAAGCACTTTGGTGAGAGATTGTAAACCATCAAGATGTAATTCTGGGAAATCTTCGGCTGTGAGAGTTAAGAGTGCCTGTTGGTATTCAGATAAGGCTTTCTGCCAAAAATAGCGGGGTGTGGATTGTTTTTTCCCGTGTTCGTAATGTGTATTACCAGCAGCTAGATGCAATCTTCCCCAACCTTCCGGGTGAGTATCTGGACGGAGATATTTAAAGCCTTCTTGATATGTGGCTAATTTGCCCTCATAGCCACGCTGATTTAGATTGGGATTGGATGCGGCTATCTTACTGGATAAACTCAGGGAGAATTTGTCATTGACTAAGTTACCAACGGCTCCACCACGACCAAGCCAAGCTTCCCAGTAGTCTAGTTTGATTTCTAACGCGCTGTCATAGCAAGAAATGGCTTCTGCAAATCTATTTAAATAATATAAGGCTACGGCTTGGTTGTACCATGCAGGGTGAAAGTCGGGTTTAATGGTGATCGCTTTTTGATAGGAAGTAATGGCTTCTTCACGTCTGGCTAGGTTCTCCAAAGCGATGCCTCGGTTATACCAGGCTAAGTAAAAGTCTGGTTGAATAGAGAGCGCTCGATCCCAGGATTCAATGGCTTCTGACCAACGGTTGAGGTTAAATAAGACTACTCCCCGGTCAATCCAAACTTCGTGATAGTCTGGTTGAATTTCTATAGCTTGGTTGTATGAGGCGATCGCATCTTCATATTGCTCTCCTACAGCCAAGGCAACTCCTCGATAATACCAAGTTTCCTGGTCTTGGCGTTGTAACTTCAAAGCTTGGTCATAACTGGAAATTGCTTCCCAAATCAGTCCTAATTTCAGCAGCGCTAAACCCCTACTAGACCAAGCCTCTTGATAGTTGGGTTGAAATTCTATAGCCTTGTCAAAAGAAGTGATCGCTCCGTCAAAGTCGCCAAATTCTCCCAGAACCCCCCCCCTATTGTACCAGGCTTTAAAGAAATCTGGTTTGAGTGCTATCGCCTGGTCATAGGCTGCGATCGCTTCTTCAAAACGTTTTAAATGGAATAATGTTAAAGCTTGATTAAACCAATACTCAGCTGATTCTGGTTCTAGTTTAGTAGCTTGATTATAAAAGGCCAGCGCCCCCAACAAATCGCCAGATTTAGCTTGCTGTAAACCTTGATAAAACCATGCTTGAGCTTGATTAGTTTCAGTTAGTTGAAAACTAGGACGCTGAATCAATGCTTGGCGTTCATCGCGAATAGCTAATTCAGAAGCAAGTTGCTGGACTAAATTGGTGCTTTGCTCCAACCTTACCACCAACTCATCGAGAGTATGTGCCACCTTCGGCTCTAAACTTACCAGCGACTGATCCCAATTCTCTGCCAAAGAAGAATCACTAACATATTCTACTTCCTCAATCGCAGCGGGATTATCTTCCTGGACATACTCAAAAATAACAGCCTCAGATGTATGTTGTTCTAGATTCTGAGGACTCCACTGTTGTGAGTTCCCCGTCCATGCTTCCTCCAAGCTTAAGGATACTGGTGTGATTTTGTTCACAGGTTCTTCCTGATCATGCTCCCATAACTCTTCACCAAAATCCCGCAGTAATTGTTGCCGAGGAGTATCTGCCACTACTGCTGCTGCTTCCATCTCCACTGCTTGTGGATTCTCCACATACCTTTGGGCTAAAAACTCACGACTCAATAGCTGGACACCAATTTCTGATGCAAGTTCACCAACTTTACCAACATCGAGTTCACCCAATTTAACCATTCGCGTTGCTATCTGACTATTTGGCGCAGGTGAAGATAACAATCTTTCACCAAATATCAGCAGCCAATCTATCCAACGTTCAACAGTAATTCGTGGTTCCATCCGCTGCAAATACTTCAGCGCCCATTGTTTTCCCCGCGCTTGATGCACACCTTCAAGCAGCTCGTTAAACAATACTTCTAGATCAGCATTGGTTAATTCAGGTAGAGACTCTACCACCTGATGACCCTTTTTACCGTTGGCATCATGAGTCCGACGACTGTTAAAAGGATACTTCATAAACCTGTTAAGCCACTGCAATAGCCACCTGAGCATTTGCCACATTCTTGCATTTTCTCTCTCCTAGATTGTAGCCATCGTTGTGTCAAAAAAATTATGAATTACCTAACAGACTGGTGAATTATAGCAACAGACAAGGACATTAGGATATAAAGTGATGATGAAACTCCTTATACATCAGGGTTTTACTTCATACATCAGGAGTTTACTTCTGTAATTCTGACTTCTGCTGATCATCTCAATTTTTCTGTGGAGACGACTCACCAAATGTCTGTAATTGATTTATCAACATCTGAATAATCATCTGTGGATCATCAGTTTCAATTCCCAAATCTTGAGCAATTTGCTGGCGCAGGTTCTCATTCTCCTGCAATATCACCAATAATTCATCCCAAGTTACACTTTGGTATTCTTCCTCTGCAAAATCCTCATCTTCCGATGCCACGTAAGTTATAGGTGCTGAAGTAATTTGGCTAACAACATCAGGACCCCCATATTCCCAAATCGGTTCACCTTGATTGCGCGTCAACAATTGCATCCCAATACTATAGGCAAGGTCGCCAATCTCACCTATGCCTAACTCACCTAGCTGTACTAATCGCGCTGCTAATTCGTTATTAGCCTTCTTCGATGCTAATAATTTTTCACTAAATTGATTTAACCATTCTATCCAACGTTGCGTAGTGACACGATGTTCTATTTTATGTAACCAGTTTTGCGTCCAAGCCTGGCCTCTGGATTGATGAACTCCTGTTAAAAGTTCTGTAAACAAAAATTCTAGATCCGTATCGGTAAGAGGTGGCGCTACTGTTGTGTGCGCATCCTGTCTGGTGGAAGTGGGAGTTTTTTTGCTACCAAATAAACCTCGCAATAATCTTTTGAGCCACTTAATTAGCCGCTTGAGCATCTGCTGGACCATTGAATGAATGTTGCTTCTCCAAATTGTAGTGATGTCCGTGACAAGCTGCTATTGGGTTATCACGGAATAGGGGTGAATACGGAATAGGGGTGAATTTTGTAGCCCTTCCCAGATCCGCCAGTTTGATATGTGTATATCTATACCATTATAATAATTGACATTTTATAATTCTGTACATGGCGCATATATTCTTTACGTAATTTAAAGCTTACCTAATCAATATTTACAGTGAATATTATGTTCTTGAGTACCAGCTTTACCTAAATGTATGTATTTACTCAATTTTCACGATGTCGCGCATGGTAAACACGGAGTCGGAACTTATAATTTGTAGTACCAATATTCCCTTAAATTTAAATTTTTATGGACTTGGTAAGCCCCCTACCTTGATATCATAGCTTGTTATTTTTCTAAAGCTGTAATTGCCTTTTTAATCCGCTCAAATCGAGCTATTTTGTCTTGTTCAGTATCGTTAGCTCTTGGTCTTGGCATACACAGCGATTGCGCTGACTTGTCACTTTGGTTTGGGGAATGCAGGCAGCGCGTTAGCGGTACCTAACCGTAGGTATCGCTTTTTGGGAATATGGGGAAGTGCGTTAGCGTTCGCGGAACGTGTGCCTTGCACTCAGCTTACCGTAGGTATCAGTATTTGGGGGATGTAGGAAGAGCGATAGCGCAGGCGTTGCGTACGAATCGCTTTTAGGAGTGTAGTAAGGGCGATTGGGCTCCCGCGCACTGCCGTAGGGAATCGCTGTTTGGGGAAGATGGGGAGTACGATAAACGATAAAATATATGATAATTAAACAGACATGATATTAGGTGTAATTTTTGATGGTCATAGCAATTACCAGGGTATTGAAAAGCGAAAGATATTAAACTGATTCGGAAAATGTCCTTGTTTTTAGCTAGTAATTACTCTCTCCATGTCTTACGAACCTCTGCACCACAAGTATCGCCCCAAGAGTTTTGCTGAACTGGTGGGACAAGAGGCGATAGCTACTACCCTGACTAATGCCATTAGTTCGGCAAAAATTGCCCCTGCCTATTTGTTTACTGGCCCCAGAGGCACGGGTAAAACCTCTAGCGCCCGGATTTTAGCTAAATCATTAAATTGTCTTAAAAGTGACAAGCCAACCCCGACTCCATGTGGAGTTTGTGATATTTGTCAAGGCATTACTAAAGGTTATTCCCTGGATGTAATTGAAATCGACGCAGCTAGTAATACTGGTGTCGATTACATCCGGGAATTGATTGAAAAGGCACAGTTTGCTCCTGTACAGTGTCGGTATAAAGTTTATGTGATTGATGAATGTCATATGCTCAGTACGGCAGCATTCAATGCGTTACTAAAAACATTAGAAGAACCACCGAAGTACGTTGTTTTTGTCCTAGCCACAACTGACCCACAGCGAGTATTACCAACAATTATTTCCCGCTGTCAAAGGTTTGATTTTAGACGCATTCAGCTAGAAGCGATGGTAAAGCATTTAGGTGCGATCGCCTCACAAGAAAACATTAATATTTCCCTTGATGCGGTCACGTTAGTAGCACAAATGTCTCAGGGAGGCTTGCGAGATGCGGAAAGTTTACTGGATCAACTAGCTTTGTTCCCTGGAGAAATCATACCAGATCAAGTTTGGGACTTAGTGGGTTCAGTAAGTGAAAAGGATTTGTTAGCTTTATTAGATGCGATCACTCAAGATAATGCCGAAATCGTATTAGATTCTACCCGACAAATCCTAGATCGAGGCAGAGAACCCCTCACCATTCTACAAAATTTTGCCGCCTTGTACCGAGATTTACTCATTGCTAAAACTGCCCCAAATCGTCAAGACTTAGTTGCTTGTACTCAACAAACCTGGACAACACTAATTAACTTTGCCCACAAGTTAGACATAACTACAATTTTGCGCGGACAGCAACATTTAAGAACAGCAGAAGTCCAACTAAAAAACACCACCCAGCCCCGATTGTGGTTAGAAGTCACATTACTCGGCCTGTTACCTAGTGCAAATATTCAGCCACAAGCACCCAGCGTCTCGCAAGTTGTGAATACACCTGCTGTATCTCCACCTTCTTACCCAGCAGCATTTTCACCACAACCAGCTTATACCCAGACAAATCATAATTCTCAAATATCTTCACCCGCACCAGCTTATACCCAAACAAATCATAATTCAGCACCTCAAACAGTATCTTCACCTGCACCAGAACCTGTATACACTCCACCCCCACCTGTAACAACTCCCACAGCACCCGCACAGGAAGTTGTTACAGGATCACAGTATGACTTAACTCAGATTTGGCAACAGGTACTTGCGAACCTCCAACCACCCTCCAGGCGAGAAATGTTACGTCAAATGAGTAACCTGTTGGACTTTGATGGCGCTTCAGCTCTTATTGCTATTAAACAAGCATGGTATGAAAAGGGTAAATCGGACTTGCCTATCATTACAACTGCTTTTCAGCAGACTTTTCACCGTGATATCCAAGTCAATCTAGAGAAAGCAACTTCATCAACTTCCACTTCAGCCGCAATAAATCCTAATCAACACGATTCTACTCGTGTTCAACAACCACCAACAATACCGAGCTATAACCAGCCACAAGCAACACCACAACCAACGCCAGCACCTGTACCACAACTAATCCAACCACCACCAACCAGAAATGAGCCTGTAGTCACGAACTTAGCCCCAGTACAAACCCTTCCAGCTCCACCAACCCAACCACCTATATCACAAGCACCTATGTCAACTTGGGATAATGATGAAGTGGCAAAAGCGGCTAAAAGTTTAGCAAATTTTTTCTCTGGGGAGATCATCCATCTCACAGATGATGTTATGGATTTCACTGATGCCACAGTTTCACCAGATGTAGAAATATATGAATCAGACTATGATTATGATTAAAGGGTAAAGGTTTTTGTTTTCCCCTTTCCCCTTTAACTGAGCAGTATTGAAATGTATACTTTTATTTCCAGTTACAAAATCGAGCTAATCTCCTTCAAATAAACCCTTGTGAATGGTTCATCAGCACCCAAAGCATAATCTTCAATTAATCCTGGACGGCGAATAGAAATATCCTGTTCTTTCTTAATCACCACAATTGAATCATCAAAAATATCCCTGACTAACATCATTTCTGTTTCACTGGGATTATCCAAAACAACAATATTACTTCCTTGGTAAAACAGCCCATCTTCTTCCAGGATATCGTCTGGGTATTCAGCAATGAGTAAATCAAGTTTGGGATTACGCAACAAAATTTGGATGTTGCTATTATAATCCCTTCTCAATAGCTTTTACGAACGATTAACAAAAATTCCCTCACGACAAACAGCACCAATTGTCCATTCAGGATGTTGTGAAAGAATGTGATCAATAGTTGCTTATAATTCACTGACAGAAATGTGATTAAAAGTGATAATGGGAATTCTTGAATCTCTACCAGATTCAAAAAAGGTTGACAAAATATGAGTAGGAACATCAACACTTTCACCCATTACCGGGTTAAGATGCATTAAAATTCCTGGTGCAGAATTAATTTCTAAAATAGCAAAGTTACCAGATCTCCAAGATTTGGAAATATCTTCAGCAATGATATCAATCCCCAAACAAGTGAGGCGAAAATATTGGGCTATATCTTGCGCCAAGATGATATTATGATGGTGAATTATTGTTGTGGCATCAATACTGACTCCACCCGCTGACAGATTAGCTACTTTACGCAAATAAACAGTGCGATCGCTCTCAACAATACTATCCAACATCAAACCCTGTTCATCTATATACCGTTCTAACGCCTCATCAATCTAAATCCTACCCATGGGTCAAGTCGGTGTATCCTAGCGTTCCGGTTTACGATTTTCCTGTCTAATCAATTCTTTAATTGTTGCATGACCATCACCAGTAAGGATAGTGGATTAAATAATCTGTAACCCTGGTTAAGGGGTGTAATTCTATTGGGGCAAGAATTCATCAACAACAATCTTCAG
>CAKZGI010000142.1 GCA_936914905.1 uncultured Trichormus sp.
TTGGTGTTCGACAATTAAGTTGCTTTTGTTATGAATGTATTCAAGGCAAGTGGAGAAGGTGTGTAAACACTTCATGGGTTCATCATTGGGTGTACCATAGCCTACTTGACATTGTTGAAGGTGAAGCTGTATCTGACAGAGACATTTCGAACTTTACATATCAAGGTTCAGCAGACATTTTAACAGATGTATTATGTGTAGATGACAATTATGCCGTAAATGCGGAGGAAGGGAATTCAGAAGGATCGGATTTCTATTTGCTTAAATGCACCGTCCCCAAAAAACAAGCTACACAAAACATGGTGGATGCGTGGGGTAACTTCATATCAATAGGCACATACTTTGTTGAAGGATTGTTTTATGAAAATCTAGGTGACTGTTTGTTCAAGCTACTGAATGATAAGCCAATAGCATACATGTATTCTCACTTGGTGAGATGTGTAAAAATACCAATGACTCCAGATTGCGGTATGAACAATTTATATAGGATAAGTGCTGATGTGTATGAATTGATTTATAATAGTATGCCATTGGAGTTGTAATTCATCATATGTGTAAAGAGCTATCGTAGCAATTTTGTAAACTTCAGATGTCATATGTAAATGCTTTGGTAATGCATAATCTACCGTTTTTGGTAAACTTCAGATTTTGGTAAAGTTCTTATTTTTTGGTAACATTTGCATAACTGTGATGTGAAACTTGATCACTAACATGCATATTTACTTGATCACTGTTTGAATGAGAGTTTTCATAAAACCATGGGTATCTACAATCACTCATATAGGTATAGGATAGGATGCAGTGTAAGGTTACACTCATATAAGTATAAGTATAGGATGCATATAAGTACAGGATAGGTATCTACAATCATACTACAATCACAGTAGACTTCTGCATCCTATAACCTGACGCTCACAGATGTTGAATATTAGCTATAGATACTGGCTTATAATAATAAATAGATTTATCACAGGATACAATTTGATAGTCTTCAAGTACTCAACCTGTAGATCATACAACAGATTTATCACATGATATAACCTGATAGCCAGTAGGTTAATACTTGAAGACTTATCACAGAATAATCACAGATATCATCACAGTTACGTAAAGCAGAATCATCACAGTTAACTAAGGTACATACATATATACAACATTTGAAGTCTAGTTACGTAAAGCAGAATAATCACAGACTTAAGGTACACGCTCATCACAACATTAAAGAAAACATGTATAACCATCAAAATTGAACACAAAATTGAAGGTATTATAAAGGAAGATAATAATTGAAGTAACCTTATGAAATGATATCAAGTTGTTTAAAGCTAGATCATCACATCAACCACTGAGAGATTATAGTTATGAGAGCTCATCAACCACTGAGAGATTTAAATTCTTCTTACATAGTTTAAATCTAGATCATCACAAAATGGAAGTTCCGAAAGCTTCGAGTTATGTGAATGCACTTGATCTATCATTACGAGTTATCCTTTTACTCGGGTTGTATGTAGGTTTCTTCACTCTTTTGCGTGTACTGTTTTCCCCAGTTTTTTTCAAATCATTGATAAACTGTGCAATAGTTGTATCCTCCACATTGATACACTCTTGACTTGTTTGGTGTGAACTCGATGACGTTCTTTGGCTATCTACACTAAGCTCAAGCATCAGGTTATAGGATGCAGAAGTCTCCAGATTGGTAAGAGGCAATGGTAGTGGCAGGTCTATGTGACTTTCATCTACCGACAAGGTCGTAACAGGGGCAGGATTTACATCTGTTGTATCTGTAAATGGAAGAAGATTTTGTTGTATCATCTAAACCCCAAACTTGACACGGCAATGTTTCATTAGTACGCTACAATTAAAGTCTTTCTTACCTTCATCACCGGTTGTCTCCCCAGTTGTTGGATGTATTATCACAGGATCTTGCAGAATTAAGGCTCCGGTATCATCTGGATCATAAATTCCCTTCTTATAAATTTTTACAGCAGTAAAATTCATCAATAGCATTACCTAACATAAAAACCAAAAATGAGTTTCCAAACATCTTTCTTACCTTTGTCAACTTTGTCAATAAGGCTCGTAGTTGTAGGTTCATTAGACATAGGGCCTTGAATATTAACTGAAACATGCACAATAGCAAGTATAATGACATTCGGAAGTATAATATGAAGTATAATGCTGATTTATAAGAAATACATTAAGTATAATATCAATTTATGCAAACATTTTGCTTACTTTCCTCAACTGTGACAATAGCTCCTGGAGTTGCAAGTTCAATGAGAGGCAATGCAAGAGTATTATCTAAATCAATCATAAAAATGAATATATATATATATATTCATAAGAGTAGACAATGTGAATAATATAAGCTATCAACAATTTCCAACATTGTTCTTACTTTCATCAACAACAGTCTCGACCGTTCTCGGAGTTGTAGGCTCAACAGGAGTTCTAGCTTGGGTATTACCTAAATCATGAACATTAACTTATTATTTGTTAAAAAAAACTTTTATATATATGTATATATGTATGTGGTAAACTATTATAACTATTATGTGGTAAACTATTATAACTATGTCAACACATATATTTCCCACATAGCTATCACACATGTAATAGCTATTACACATAGTTATCGGCTTTTCTAATAGCTAACACACATGTATTAGCTATCACGTCACATACCTTATATAACTAACAACAATTTAACTAACTAACTAACTAACTACAATTTAACTAACTAACTAACTAACTACAATTTAACTAACTAACTAACTAACCAACTACAATTTAACTAATATAGCTTATATAACTAGCTACAATTTACTATCTTTTGAGTCTGCACATATATTTCCTTAGGCTTTTCTAATAGCTATCACACATAACTTATATAACTAACAACATTTTACTTATTCAGGACTAACTAACTTATATTTCCCTAGATTAATATAGCTTATATTTCCCTAGATTAATATAACTTATATAACTAACTTATATAACTAACTGCACTTTTACTAATAACTATCACACATATATTAGTGTAAACTATTATAACTTATATAACTAACTACAATTTAACTATCATTTGAGTCAGCACATATATTTCCTTAGGCTTTTCTACATAACTTATATAGCTAACAACATTTAACACTATTGCATCGAGAAGGGGTAACATTGCGTTAAAAAAGAAACATTTGGAATATTCCTTAGAATAACGCAACAAATCTCAAAGATTCCATTACGTTTACATAAGACATTGATACCAGTATCAAGGGTCTCAAGAATATTGCACAATTTAGTGAGATTTTGGACATAAAAACATTGCTCAACATTGCTAAAAAACACCTAAGAAAATGATGTTTACGTTTTTTTGTGATTAACTAAAGAAACAATAAAACTTCAGTTCCCAGAAAGTAACAAAATATTCGGTAGGCACACATTTCTTCCATAGTACATAATGCACACGGACAATTTATACATGATTTGAACTGGCAAAGACAACAAAAAATATAGGAATTCGAAATAAGAATAATATTAATCAGCATCGAAAGCACTAGTATCACTTGTAGCCATCATTGAACTCTCATCTTCCTCAGAACTGTTTATTAACGCATTATCCTCATCTAGATGAAGGCCAACATTTTCCGGATTCTGGGTTTGGCTTCTTGTCTGTCGTGCAGATTCGGTGGAAAGCTTTTCTTTAATCATCGAGATTGTCGATTTTCTAAGATGACCCGATTTAGTCAATGTAAAATCATATAGAATAACATCTACCTCCTCTAAATGTAATGTTGATATCCTACGTATAGTCTTTTTTTTTCTTTTGCCACCTTTCCCAGCATTCGCAGACAACATTTCCAATATGTATTTTCCAGCAAAGGCATTATGATTTGTAGTGTGATACCAATGAACCTTAAGCGATATCAAGGCTTGATTACTTTCATCTTTGATAAGCTCTATAACCTTTGCAATCCAAAATGGATGACCTAGGTCATCGTTGTCTGCCAGAGTAGCAATCAACGAGCCAACATTTATCTCTTGTAAAGTACCATGCCATCTCGATTCTTTTTCTCTAGACATTCGAGGACCTACATAAATATCCCTTTGTTGAGGTTTAGCAAAAACTTCCAACTCACCTGGAAGAAGATGAGAGCATACTGGAGGAATGTTTGTGCCAAGTGACCATGAGAAAGGTATTGTCACTGGCCAATAACTGTGCAAGCGATTTTCAATTATATTTTTCTGATCCACAAAGAATACATCCCACCACGAAACATCTTGAGCTCCAGCATATTTCTTTGCATTCTCAATGTGTTTCTTTCGCTCTTCTAGAGAACGTATCCACATCTGTCCTTGTTGATCAAGATCATCATAGTGCAGGGGGACCATCTTTCTATCTTCATATGGCATTTGTTCCGCACCATGAACATTCAGTGAAGCTGGCATTTGCAACAAAAAGCGGCATCCTGATTGTGGCTCCCATTGGGATGAAGTTGAGTATTGCTTGGCATATAACAAAGTAGCATCTTGTATTTCAACATATTTAATCAAGAACACGTGGTTGAAACTTATGTTATGCAATTGAGAGAATACTTTGATATCTTTATCAAGGGCAAATCTTTTGAAATCATAAATCTCTGTGAGATGTACAACCTCTGGCTTCGGTGTATAAGCTTGACTTATCAAGTCACTCAATGCAGGCAATGTGAAAGCATCATACCTAGACAATTTCTTCGAAAAAGTACTAAACATTTGGTCAATATGGTCATGAGTATGACCAACCAAAAGGAAGTTGACTTTCACTTTCTTAAACAAACCTCTATGAACCAACATACTCAAATAGCCAAATACGCTCGAGTTCTTATTTTCTCTCGCCGTATTATCTAGCTGCACATAAAGAGTTGGTGGTAATGAACCAATCCAAGATTGTAAGACTCTTTGGATTATTGTTATAGTGAGGTTTGGATCGTTGTGGACGTTTGGGTATGTCAGGTAAACCCAAGGTTTCACAACTCGATTATATGACAAACATCCGACTAAATGCATTTGCACAAGGCATTCCTCCCCAATGTCTTTTGGGAGGCGAGCAAAATGAGGTAAGCACGTCTTCTTTTGGTCCATGCCATCTATCATCAGACACATATATCTGCCAGGAGATTTTAGAGCTTTATCTCTATGATGCATCGCTTTCATTCTCTCTTTAGCCTGACTCTCCCTGTGCTCAGACAAAGACCTTTTATAGCATTCTTTCTTTGCATCGTCAGATTTCGCACCTTTTATCAAGCTTTTCAAGTTAGCACATATTGAGCATACTCCCATCCGCACTTTTCGCGGTATCACGACATTATCGAACTTCATTTTCCACAACCTAGTGAATTGGCTATAACTCACAAACTTTTCTATTAGAGATTCCATTTCATCCTTGTAGATCTGATACAATTCATCTCGTGTATAATTATCCGCTAAATGCAACCGACCTGTTGTGGGCATAACCTCACAATGCATCCGGAAATAGTTTTGCATCCAGTAAATGGCATGCTGGCCAACCAAGCCCTTACCACTTATTTCAACAACAGAATTGTTCTCAAACGTGTCCCCTGAAATGTACCGGCACTGAATTCGATTTAACCTCAAGTTACCAAGGCCTAAAGCTATCTTGAAAGCTTTTCGGCAACATCGGTCGTTCACATTAAGGTAGTATTCAAATGAAACATTCTTACCTGACGATGGGTCCCTCATTAGCTGTAACCTGTCGGCGAGAAATGTGTCTTGCTCTTCACCATTTAACGAGAAATACGAATGCCTAATTCCTTGCAAACCTCTTCTCCCAATCTTAGCCAAGCATGAGGACAAGCAACATTTCTTCGAGATATCGTGTTGAAGTTGGTGATCGGAGGTCAGGAACTCCAGTCTTTTTGAGCTCACGCGACGCGGAACTCGCTTAAAACACATTGGAGTAGGAGTTGAGGAACAACTTTGACCATCCAATATCTCAGAAGGTTTTGAATTGTGCTTCTCTAGTTCAACTTGTTCAACCTGCAACTTGTAATCCTCAACTGAGATTCTAGAGTCCAGAGAGGAACTATATGGATCGACAGAAATTCTTGAGTCCAATGAAGTAGAGGATGGCATATTGCTCAGTAACAAATACAAAAGGAAAACTGTGTTCGAATCAAGAACTGAGGACCCTATAGGAAAGGACTAAGAACTGAGAACTGAGAAACGAGAACTGAGAACCCACAACTCTAAGGACTGAGAGCTTAAAAAGAACTGAGGACCCTAATGGCAAGGAAACCACAATTGGACCCTAATAACTACAACTGGTCGTAGGTAACCATAGTTAGATGCAGGTGTGGTAGTTAGTTCTAACCGGTGTGAGTTAGGGTTTTAACTGTAGTAGTTAGTTCTAACCGTAGTTAGTTAGGGTTTTCAGTTAGTTCGAACTGTAGTTAGTTACATATAAACCCTACTATAAAAGATAGCGCACGCTTCAAATCTCACTTCACAAACTGTGAAGAGCGTGCAACAGAGCAGACAGAGCAGACAGTAGTGCGTGCAACAGAGCAGACAACAACGCCCAAATTTCGCCTTGCTTCCCGGTCGCCTCCATGGAGAAAAGGACAAGCACGAAGCGGCCTGCCAGGTAATTCTTGCACCCTATTAAACTGTACGGACAATTCCCTTAGATTTCATGCTTTGAATCTTAGCTAGACGATGCGGGAGCATCGACTTCCTCTGTTTTTGGCTGGAAGTCGATGCCCCGCATCGACTTCCCTTGTATTACACAAGGGAAATCGATGCGGGGCATCGACTTCCAGCCCAAACTGTAGGAAAATGGAGGTATAACTCTTTAAAATTAGCATGTTTTTTATGACGGAAATTGACCAAAAAAATGCAATTAGCAAATAGTTTTCTACTTTTCTAAACAAAAAAACTGCAAATAGCAAACTGTCATGATGGATTTGTTGGTAGTGAAAATGTTTTCAGCTTGATTTTTTCTGTCTTCTGTATTGATCATGTTAGTTGTTTAGTCATTTATCGGTTTAGCTGTATTTGTTGTCTTTTCGTTTATTTATAAGAGATTTTATGTGAATATAGCCATGAGAGACCTGGAAGTGACCAGGCTCCCATGCCAGTTAAACGACTGAAGATCACTTGTCATGGAGACACGTTCAAACGAGCCTTGTTTGATGATCCCGCACCAGTTATTAGGCAATCAGGTGGTTCATCCCAGAAACCATCAAATACCTCTGGCACTGCAAGCTCCTCCAAAGCGCCAAAGGATATGTCCGATTTCGAATGGAGCCTACATTACGATGAGAGTGGAAGCCGCCTTTTGCTTGTGCTAGGGAAGACTCCTGGACGTGGTATTATTGAAGCTGGTCGCCACATCATCTATGGTAGAGTTACTCAGGTTGACTACCAGGATGAAGATTCGATGAATCTCCAGGTGCATGCCGAGACCTCGAAGGGTAAAAGGGTGCTCTTGTTGTCTGAGAGTCGATTGACTGTGAAAATGTGTAAGCCTGTAGAGCTTGCAAGGCTTCTACAAGAAACTAAGAACATTATAGTCACTTTAAGGCCTTTTATTACCGGAGAAGCAGCTTTCGAAGAGTCGGAAGAAGTTTTTTCCCAAGATGTTGAAATCCAGAATGAGGTGAGACACCGCCCAGCACCAGTTCCCCAAAGAAAGAGATCAGCGGTCACAAAACAAAGAGTTCAAAAGAAACCAATTAAGAAACCTCCACGTCAAGAATCTTCCTCCTCTGACACTGAAGAAAGTGAACAAGCGTCTGACAAAGATGTGGTCACACCAGGAGGTGAGTTGTCGTCAGGAATAGTGGCTTCAGAACAAAATGCCATTCGACGGCAAATCAGTAAATCGAAATTAGTAAAGAAGGGCCATATATTTACATTGCCGATTACTTTAGTAAATAGACCACCAGTAGATCCCGTATCAGGAAGACGACCACTGGAGATCAGAGAGCCGCATAACCTTCATGTTCAAAATCTGAAGAAGAAGATGAAGATTAATCCACATGCCACTGTGGTTCCTTTCCTTGTCATGGTAGATCCCGACCAATGTGATAACGTTAATGACTTTGATATTTCTAACCCAGAGAAATATCAGTACTATGTAATAGGGGGATCGCATTCAGCTGAAGCTAGGAGGCAGTTGGTCAAAGAACATCCAACTACATATTTTTTCAAGTATGCTGAGTGTAAGATATATGTCGGCCTGACAGTGGATGAGGCAAAACTTTTGGCTTGGGACCATAATAATGATAATGATTACCGCCAAAAGATGTCCTCGATTGAGCGGATCAGATTTTTCCACTACGAGTATCTTGATGTTGTTCGACAACATGGCCCCAAACTCTTCCCAGGACTTCGTCGACAGTGTTTGAATGAAGTGGGAATCGTAATTGATGAAACAGTTAGGTCAGATGGCTTGAGAAAATATGAGCCATGGTTTCAGTTGGCCTTTAGAGACGGAAGCGTTTGGGATCTCCAGGACCGCATTTTTACCTTGTGGGAAAACAAGGAGGTAAAAGGCCAGAAAGTTAAAAAAGGTAAGGTTGACCCTCAAGTCGAAGTAAAAGGTGCAAAAGGAAAAAAAATCGACTACACAATTGAGGAGGCAGCTGAGGATATGAAACTCACGCCTTGGAGAGCATTACAGGGTATTAAGGACGAGACTCTTTTAATATCTGTGCTATCTCGAGTACTATCAAAGGAGCTTAGTCTAGATGAGATGGTGGTTGAGCTTTCCAAGTAAGTGTTCTACCTGGTTTTAGTGCTTTTCCTAATGTTGATAGCTTTTATGTTTAACTTATTTCTTCACATTCGTTTTTCAGCCATAAAGTTTATATGAAGATACAGGAGATTATGATGAAGAAATTGGATTGCTCAAGCTGGGAGCAATTGCAAGAACAATACCCTGTCACTTCTTCGTATAAGGCACTCCAAGAATATTTTATTGTATTCCGGGATTGGGTAATATACTATACTTTTAACAATTCACATTCGATCCATTTTTATGATTGAGACTTACTTGTGTTATTGTCTAAATTTAGAAACCTAATAGAGGAAAGGGAACTAGCGGGAAGGTCGCTGATTGCCCAGAGGTCTTTAATTTCCATATAGAACAGGCCAGACAAGAGAAGACTCGATTACTGGCGAAGAAAATGGACCAGGACAGGACACAACTGGTCTACTAAAGTCTTTCTCACATCCTTCAGATAGCCTGCACTCCTTGTCATACGGAGTTTTTACAGAAGATGTTGCTGAGATGTCTACATTGTTGCCAAAGAAAGATTACTCTTTGATGATTGCTGACATCCCGTATGGCTTCAGAATGGCTGGCTCAATTAATGACGAGGAGCCATTCAAGTATAATCAGCTAGAGAAGATGATTAAAGACTTTGCAAAGCTCACCACTGCGCCTCTTTGGCGTATCGTGATTTTCCATAGTCGAGATCAATCTTACTCTGTGTCAAAGGCCCTCAGGTCAACCTGTCATGCAGTAGAGGGACTCACTTGGTAAGTTTTTGCTATCTTGGACAATTGTACTTTACTTAAGAATATATATGGTGTGATTTGATTCTTATACGTTACTTGAATTTGTAGGGTGAAAACCAATGTGAATCGGAGTCCCTCTATTAGATTTGTAAGTAACACCGAGTTAATGACAGTCGGTTTCTTCGACGAGATTAGTAAACGTCGAGTTCGAGAACACTGCAATGATAATGGAATTTCGAGTACATTCTTTTGCCCAGCAGTGACCAAGAAACTTCGACACGTTGCTGGTGACAAGTCTTTGGTCAATCCATACCAAAAACCGCAACGACTCATTACTCGACTAGTAGAGCTTTTCTCGAACGTTGACGATTGGGTCTTAGATCTGTTCTCAGGCACAGGTATTTTTCAAGCGGGCTCTTTTGGTTTATATAAGAACTAGTGTTTTATTTAAATAGTCTAATGCTCGAATCCTAATGTGTAGGGACAACACTTGCATGTGCCTTAAAGACATTTCGAAATTGTATTAGTTTAGAGAAGGATGAAGCACAAGTTAGCTTCATCAAGATGCGAATAAACGGAATTTGGGAGTGTCCTGATGCAGATCAGGAGGTTGGAGCAAAACATGTCGGGGACACAGAAAGGGTTCAAACTGCATCACGTGAACCCATGCCTCCTATAGCTGATGAAGCTGGAGAGTTGGGTGATCTAAATGATGAGCCATTGTGTGTCCCTAGTCAAGCTTCCAATATGGCAATTGCTGAGACCTCCAATGAAGATCAAGACGATAATGTGACTCTGGAAGAAGAAGAAGCAGATGATTTAGCTCTGCTATAAACATTTTATTTAAATTTGGACTTTTTATCTTAACTAACATTTTGTTTGGTATCACTGTATCACCTCAAATTATAGATTGAATATAATGTTTGAGTTTGTCTAATTGTATACTATTGTTTACAGTGCTTTAATCTTAAATATGGTGTTTGTGTCCTCTAATTATGTTTCAATAACATTTCAATGTACAATTTTAAGAGTAAGGGTTCCATTTTTATACGTTACGATTTCAATGTCCTATTGGATAAACGGATAATATTGACTAAACTTAAAATTTGCCTGTACTAATTTTCGCTCTCAAACAATAATTTGAAACCATTGCTCTTTGACTTGTTGTTGTATTTTTACATTAAAATTAATAGTTTTCACACATTTGATATTCTATCTAGTACTAAGAATTTACCAGATTTGATAAATAGTCTTGCTAGGAAAACAATTTAAACCAGTTTAGTCTAATATAAACCTTTCATTTTAATAGAATGACTAGTAGAAACTTAGGAAATTTTGTAAAGTACCCAAAAAATAGATAGTTGGCAGAAAAATTTAGGAATCTTTAAAGAGAACACGCAATGTTGCCCCCTCTTCATGCGAAGGTGTTAAAATAAGAACAAAATAATTTGGGTATAGTTTATAATAGTTTTAGACAAACAAAAAGAAACACTCTTTTATTGAAACCATCATGCTTTCTTTGAGACTTAAACTAAAGACCTCTGGCTTAGTAAACGGGCACCAAGTGAGCTATGAAAGCTTGGTTTATTTTATTTCTTATTAGAACGAATCCGAGATACCATAAAAGTAGCCCTAGGATATTTCTTGATGTAAGCTTTTGAGAAGCGAGAATATTTCGCTATACGACTTTCATTGTACAAACATGCGAGAATGAGTTTTTATTCCCAAACGATATTTTGCTTCCTTTCAAAGTTAAACTCAAGACCTCTCGATTTCGAAACAAGTGCTCTAACGAACTGAGCTAAGAAAACAATCTTATGTGACATAATTGGAGTAAACATTGTGAAAAGGTTATCCGGTTTCTTTTCATTCTACAACGTGGAACTAGACGAAATTCTTACCAAGTTAGAAACTCCCTACAATCCTTAACAAGTTAGAAACTCCCTACATAGATCTTCATATTAAGGTGATGAATACAAGATTTGTGGAATAAAGGCTGGTCATAGTTCCTGGCTCCTAGAAAGAACCAACCAAACACACAAAGAAAATAATTGGGAAATTTGTTTCAATACTTTTAGACAAACACACATCACTCTCCTATTCAGACTATATTGCTTACTAAACCGGTGCTCTAACCTACTAAGCTGGGAAAGCATGTTATCTTTTTTCTTATCAAAATAATTTTTTGATACAATTAGCCCTAGAGTACTCCTGAATGTACGCTCTTGCGATGCAAGAATACTTGTAATACGAGTTCCTTTCTACAATCATGTGGCAATCAGTTTTTATTCCCACAAAATGTTTTTCTTCCTTTCACGGTTGAACTCAAGACCTAAACAAGTGAGTAAAAAATGTCTTACTGTATGACACAATTGGAGAAATCTTAGGCAAATGTTTCTTCGGTATCCTTTCATTCTACAACGTGCAGTTTAACGAAATTTTAAACAAATTAGAAACTCCCTACAGTTCTTAACAAGTGAGAAACTCCCTAAATAGATCTGCATATATTATCGTGATCAATGCAAGATTTGTGGAATATAGCCTGGTCATAGTTCCCAACCCTTATAAAGAACCAACCAAACACATAAAGAAAATAATTGGGCAATACGTATTAATACTTTTAGACAAACATACAACATCACTCTCTTATTCGAACTATAATGCTTTCTTTGAGAGTTGAACTCAAGACCTCCCGCTTACTAAACAGGTGCTCTAACCAACTGAGCTAAGAAAGCTTGGTTTATCTTTATTCTTCTCAAAGCTATTTATCGATACAATAAAAGTTGCCCTAGAGCACTCCTTGATGTACGCTCTTGCGATTCGAGAATATTTGTAATACGAGTTCCTTTGTACAATCATGGGGCAACCAATTTTCTTTCCCACTGAATGTTTTTCTTGCTTTCACGGTTGAACTCAAGACCTAAACAAGTGAGCAAAAAAAGCCTTACTATGTGACACAATTGGAGAAAACCTGCGCAAATGTTTCTTCGGTATCCTTTCATTCTACAACGTGGAGTTGTACGGAATTTGAAACAACTAAGAAACTCCCTACAATTCTTAACAAGTTAGAAACTCCCCACAGAGATCTACATATTAAGGTGACCAACACCAAATTTGTGGAATATAGCCTCGTGGTAATTCTCGGTTATTACAAAGAAATAACAAAATAGGAACAAAACAGTCGGGGTATAGTTTATAATAGCTTTAGAAAAACAAAAAATAACAATCTTTTATTGAAACCATCATGCTTTCTTTAAGACTTAAACTGAAGACCTATGGCATACTAAACGGGTACCATGTGACACAATTGGATAATCCCTTGTGCAAAGGTTTTGCGGTATCTTTTCATTCTATAACGTGGAACTAAACGAAATTCTTACCAAGTCAGAAACGCTCTATAATTCTTAACAAGTGAGAAACTCCCTATAATTCTTAGCAAGTGAGAAACTCCCTATAGAGATCTACATATTAAGGTGATTAATATTAGCAAGTGAGAAACTCCCTATAGAGATCTACATATTAAGGTGATTAATATTAAATTTGTGGAATATAGCCTAGTCACAGTTCTCGGGTTTTACAAAGAAATAACAATACCCACAAACAAAATAATTGGGTTATAGCTTTTAAAAAGTTTGGACAAACACGAAACATCAGTCTTTTATTAAAACCATGATGCTTTCTTTAAAAGTTTAACTCAAGACCTCCTTCTTACTAAAAAGGTACCATCTAAGCTAAGAAATGTTACTTCATTTTTTTATAATCCAAACTATTCCTAGATACTATAAAAGTAGCCCTAGAGTATTACTTGATGCAAGCTTGTACAAAGATGCGACACGAGTTTTTATTCCCAAAAGATATTTTACTTCCTTTGAGAGTTGAACTAACGACCTCTCGCTTACAAAACAAGTGCTCTAAGCAACTTAACTAAGAAAACATTGTTTTGTGACACAATTGGAGAAATATTCTACAAAGTCTTTCTGGTGTCCTTTTAATCTATAACGTGGAACTAGACGAAACTCTTACCAAGTTATAAACTCCCTACAATTGTTAATAAGTGAAAAACTCCCTATAGGGATGTGCATATTAAGGTGATCAACACAAGATTTGTGGAATAAAGCCTCGTCGTAGTTCTCGGCTTTTATAAAGAAACAACAATACAGATAAACAAAATAATTGGGGTATAAGCTTTTAAAAATTTTAGACAAACAGAAAACACCACTCTTTTATTGTAACCAAACTTCTTCCTTTGAGAGTTTAACTCAAGATTAATATATAGATCTCTGTGGGGAGTTTTTGACTTGTTAAGAACTTTAGGGAGTTTCTTAGTTGTTTAACATTTCGTAGAGCTCCACGTTGTAGAATGAAAGGATACCGAAGAAACATTTGCCCGGGTTTTCTCCAATTGCGTGAGGCTTTTTTCGCTCACTTGTTTATATGTTGAGTTCAACCGTGAAAGGAAGGAAAACATCTTTTGGGAATAAAAACTTTTTGTTGCATGATTGCACAAAGAAACTGGTATTACAAGATTTCTAGCATCGCAAGACTATACATCAAGAGGCTACATTTATTGTAACAATTCTTAACATAGTTTTGATAAGAATCAAAATGGGCCAAGCTTTCCTAGGTCAGCTGGTAATTAGAGCACTTGTTTAGTAAGTGGGAGGTCTTGAATTCAACTCTCAAAGAAAGCAAGATAGTTTGAATACCCAATTGATGTTTAGTTTTTTAAAACATATAGACCGATTATTTTGTGTTACCGAGCTTTCTTCCCTATGTTCGCTAGGCCACCCATTTAGTAAGTGGGAGGTTTTGAGTTCAACTCTCAAAGAGATTATGATAGTTTGAATAAGCAATTGATGATGTGTGTTTTTCTAAAACTATTAAAACATATAGCCCAATTATTTTATTTCAGTGTTTTATTGTTTCTTTGTAAAAGCCAAGAACTAGGACGAGGCTATATTCCACAAATCTCATTGTCCACCCTCAAAACAAGCAAAACACATTTTTGGGAATAACAACTCATTGTCGCATGTTTGTACGACGAAATTTGTATTCAGAATATTCTTGCTTCGCAAGAGCTTAAATCAAGAAATACCCAAGGCGTACACCAAGAAAGACCTCAATTATTTTGTTTGTCTCTATTATTGTTTCTTTGTTAGATCCGAGAACTACGACGAGGCTGTATTCCACAAATTTTGTATTGATCACCTTAATATACCGATCTCTGTATGGTGTACCTCACTTGTTAAGAATTTGTAAAGAATTGCATGGAGTTTTTTATTTGTCAAAATTTCATCTAGTCCAACGATGTACAATCGAAAGAAGGAATGCTTTCTTAGCTCAGTTGGTTAGAGCACTTGTTTCGTAAGCGAGAGGTCTTGAGTTCAACTCTCAAAGGAAGCAAAACATTCTTTGGGAATAAAAACTCATTGTCGCATGTTTGTGCACCAGAAAAACTTTTCACAAGGTTTTATCCAAGTTAGTTACATAACAACACTTTCTTCGCTTTGTTCCTTAGAGCACTTGTATCGTAAGCAAGACGTGGGGAATTCGACTCTCAAAGGAAGCAAAACATGTTTTGACAAAAAAAAACTCATTGTCACATGTTTGTACAACGAAACTCGTATGTCGAATATACTCACATCGCAGGAGTTTACATCAAGGAATACCCTAGGGATACTTTTTTGGTACATCTAAAAATGGTTTTGGTAAGAACTAAAATGAAGCAAGATTTCTTAGCTCAGTTGGTAACCTGTTTATTAAGCATGAGGTTATAAGGTGATCAATACAAGATTTGTGGAATATAGCCTCGTGGTAGTTCTCGGCTAATACAAAGAAATAACAAAATGGGAACAAAATAATTTGGGTATAGTTTATAATAGTTTTAGACAAACAAAAAGCAACACTCTTTTGTTGAAACCATCATGCTTTCTTTGAGACTTAATCTGAAGACCTCTCGCTTAGTAAACGGGCACCAAGTGAGCTATGAAAGGTTGGTTTATTTTATTTCTTATCAGAACGAATCCGAGATACCATAAAAGTAGCCCTAGGATATTTCTTGATGTAAGCT
>CAKZGI010000143.1 GCA_936914905.1 uncultured Trichormus sp.
TCAATGGTTTGCTTGCTATTTGAGTCTTTCTGCCAAAACTCGATGCTCCCGATATGATTATTGCTGCTACTGCTTAAATACAATAACTAACTTTAGTCACGCGCAATATTCGTGATTTTGACAGTTGTGGTATTCCACTTTTAAACTCTTTTACTTAATCCCAATAATTTGAGAATAAATCCTGTAAATCCTGATTCAGATAATTTATGATATGTTCGCGTCAGCGTTGCGTAGCAATGCTGACGCGAACAACTCAACCTACTAAATTTCTAAAGATTGAATCATCTTTTCTACTTCTGATATTTTGAGGTTTCAAATCTCGATGAATAACATTTCGATTATGGATAATTACTAAAACCCACATTCCGCACTTAAATAAGTAGCATAAATAAACTACATTTACAGGCAATTTAGAACTATACTTTTTAAAAGTATAGTACCCATCAACATATAAATTATGCACGTCAAAGTTCCAGCTTTATCTTTGTGTAAAAAAAGCTAGTTGGACAACAATGTTTGATTTGAATTTTTCAATCACTTATGAAAATAAATAATACTTTTGACAAGCTGTAGGTAGGAATTGGAAAATTAAACAACGTTCATCTGTCAAGTTCATAATCCTATGAACTCCTTGTGTAATCAGAAAATAAATCCCTTGAAAACATACGCCAGTTGCTTCAAGTCAGGGAAACGACCCAAAGCACAGGCTCTGAAATATCCAACGTAAAGTAGGGGATTCTGTAGGTTTATTCAGTTGATTTTTAACTGTAGCTTTTTCCGTCTTTAATTGAGATTCTTAATTGTCTTTGTCCCAGATTATAAACCAAAAGACACAATGCCATTAACATCATGATTGTCTCCACTCTTTCTGGATTTTTCACAAAAAGACTATAGGCGAAAAATAACGGGTCTTTCATAAATCTAAATCCTCTCTCTGTTGATTGATATTCTTTATATATTCTCAATATTCCTATTGTCAATACTTAGGAGTTCCAAGTTGTTGGCAATTTTTATTGTATTGTCTATTTTTTTACTATTTCAAGTATGTGTTTACTACGTAGCTTCTTATAATTTTTACGCTGTATATGTACTAGAAAATGAAGTGCGGAATGTGGTCCTAAAACTTCCAGAATATCTTTTAAAATTTTAATGACAAAATCTTCACCGATGGGAACACTATTGGGTAATTCTTTTGTTAAATCATGTCCTTCTATATATTCTTGAACTATAAAAAAATCTTGATTTTCTTGGATATGTGCTAAAAGGGTGGGTATTTGTGGATGTTTACCAACTTGGTTGAGGATTTTAGCTTCGCGGTCAAATAATTCTTGAGCTTTTCTTAATACTTATGATTCTGTGCTTAATGGTGTAAAATACTTAACTATACATTCATTAGGTTCTGGTATTTGGGTATCTATGGCTAAATTAAGTCGTCCCAAATGCACAGTTTCCTACACTTTCTATGATTTTGTAACGTCCTGTAATTATTCTACCTATCATTCAGATTCACCCCTTTACGTGGAAAATCATCTACATATCCTAAATCATCAGTGATAGGGATCTTACTGAAAATGGAGAAATTAGATCCCCCCAACCACCCTTAAAAAGGGGGCTAAGAGGAAGGGTATGAGATAGAATAGCTAGAGAAGCCTGTTAAAAATATGAGCCATTATTGAATATGACTACACAAATAGTATCTGTACCAGAAGTATATCAAGGACAGTTTGGCGATTTTACAATTACGAAGAGTGATCGCACAGGTGTTATCATCTATCGTACAGGTTTAATAATAGCAGCAATTAGTTTTGCGATCGCCAGCAGTTTAGCTTTATTTTATCCTCATGAACCTACTGCTATTCAAGCCATTACTCCTCTTTACACCTGTTTTAGTTTAGGGTTGGGAGTGAGTTTATTAACTATTCATATATATATGAAATTGCTGCACCAAATATTACAGCTTTTCTGGATAATTGGTAGTATTAGTGCTTTTATTTTTGGACATTCTGACAGTCAACCTTTTGCGATTACTGTTTATAATCAACCACTAACTTTATTTGGAATAGGTTTTACTTTTGCAGCATTAACAGGTCTCTTCTTTAAAGAAGGATTTTGCTTCAACCGGTTAGAAAATAAAATTCTAACTCCCCTTGTTCCCTTACTTTTGTTAGGACATTTAGCAGGAATTTTATCAACTCAAGCAGAAGAGGTTTTATTAGGAATTTGGGTAATTTTATTTTTAATCTTTGCATTGCGGAAAACAGTTCAGAAAATCTCCGCAGATATTGGTGATAAATCTGTGTTTGATTATTTGAAAAATCAACGGTTAGCGAATGGTTAAAAAATCAGAAAATATCACACAGGTTTGATGTTGAGAAATTTCAATTATAGAAGAAATATAGAATAAAGAGCTTATTGGTTAGCTTGGTAGTAAATTTCTGAAGTTGGAACTTATGGGTTTGGTTTCCTAACTTCCAGGAATGCGATATCAAAAATTGTAGGGAATAGGGGAAATGAGGGGATTAACTGGGTAACTGCAAAATGGTGCATTAAACTTCTCTAATGCACCGTGCTCTATTTTTAATTTTGTTGGCACAGCCTGTTGGAAGCACTATTTTGAATTTTGAATTTTTTACTGTGGTGGGTAATATTGTGGTGTCATTACAGGGGCTTGATAAGTACCCATAGGGGTATTGTTCACCATTCCATTTGGTACGATAGGATTCATCAACTGGGGTTGAATGAATGGTTGAACAGGCTGAATAGGCTGAACGGGTGGCTGAAAATTAGTTGTCGGTGAATTATTTCTAGGAGTGCCGGGTGTGACAGTAGTTTGGCTAAAGTGTTGGTAAGCAGCACTAGAAATGGAACTAATCAGTTTTTCTGCACTGGGATCATTATTGGGACGTTGTACCATGACAGCAGCTATATAACGCTTACCGGTGGGGATATCAATTAAACCAGCATCTCCCAACATGGAGCCAATATCACCAGTTTTATGATATGCTCTAGCGCCTTGTCCTAAGCCAGATGGTAGGAGATTATCTCGTTGTGTGCGACGCATAATATCCAACATTAAATCACGCGATCGCATACTCACTAAATTACCCTGATTTACCTTAGCAATCAAATCCCCCAATTCTCTGGGTGAGATTGTATTTGTGCCTTGTAAATCTGGCAGTGGATTACGAATCATTGTCGTTGCTAATCCCCAACTGCGAAAACGCTCATTTAATACCTCCTGGCCTCCCAGTCGAGTAACGAGCATATTTGTTGCCGTGTTATCACTGATAGTAATCATCTTGGTGGCAATATCCAGCGCCGTATATTGACTACCTACAGCTTGGCTGCGTAAACTGCCCGAACCCTCTGCAATCATCTCTTTTTGCAGAGTTAACATTTCATCCAGGCGAATTTTTCCCGCATCCACATCTTGAAAAAATGCAATCAGAATGGGAATCTTAATTGTACTGGCCGCAGGAAAACTAGCATTACTATTAATATCTACATAAGCACCTGTATCTAAATCCACCATAAACACCCCAGGAATCAGATTTGGGTATGGTGTTGCCAGATTTTGTACAGTGGTTTTTAAAGGAATAATTTCTTGGGATAGGTATAAACCAAAAGCAGAAACTTGGTTATTAGGATTAGATTGGGTAACATTAGTCCCAGATAGGGGCGCAGCAGTTTTAGGAATGCGATTAGCAGGATCTAAAACTGACAACAGCGTACCGACAATAGCACCTATACCAACTCCAACAATCAATAAACGCAGCGTATATAGTATGGTTCTCGCCATCGGCTTCAACTGGGTTTTGCGCGATGGTCGCCTATTTATTTTTGGCTTTCCCTGCTTTTGGACACGCACTGTCTTGACCTTCCCCACCGCCGATTGTGGCATCTTGGCCTTGGGTTTAGGGATGGGTTTAACTGCGACCGGCATAACTATTCTGGAGGGTGGTCTTTGCCCCCCAGCTGGTAAAGTAGGGTTACTGATATAATTATTTAGGCGTGTTAAGGCAACAGTTTCTATTCTGGTTTCAGTTGGTTGCTGGTTCTTAACTAGCCTTTGTGCTGTCTTTTGGACTTGGGGTGGACGACGACGACGCTGTGCTTCTCGTCGTGAGACAGCTATTAGGTTGTCACTTGATTCTGACACTGCTACTCCTTGTTACCCACGTAAATGTTCGACCCAAAATTAAATATATTATATAGGTGACAGGTCAAAGGTGACAGGCTTCGCTGTGAGGGTTAGCCAAATAGTGACAGGTGACAGGTAAGAGTTTTTACTGAACTCATGAATTAAGAATTACGAATTGCCCATTCTATTTGTCGCAAAATTCCGCGCAGCATAGCTACTTCCGTGGTCTGAATGTGAGCGCGATTATATAGATGGCGAAATTTTTCCATTCTACTGGCTGCTGTATGAGGATAAAGATAGCCTATGAATAATAGTAAGGATTCTAATTCCTGATAGTAAGGTTCTAGCATATCCACGGGTGCGATTTCGGTTGTTGGTGGCTTGGGAGTTGTAAATATTTTTGCTAATTGTGATTGTTCGTAACAACAGATAGACACCGCTGTAGCTAAGTTGACAGATGGATATTCTGGATTGGTGGGAATAAAAATTAATTTGTGGGCATAATTTAATTCTTCATTGCTTAAGCCCCTATCTTCTCTGCCAAAAATTAAGGCTACTGGCTTTTCTGTTTCTTCTAATAACCAGGGTAGGGAGGTCCGAGGGGACTCTAGGGGTATGTGTCCACTGTAATCACGGCCAATGGTAGCGATCACACGCACACATCCTTGCAATGCTTCTGCTAATGTAGGAAATATCACCGCAGATTCTAATATTTCTTTGGCATGAACAGCCATTTTTAAGGCATCAAAGGATAAGCGATCACACTGTGGGTTAACTAACACTAAGTTATCTAAACCAAAATTTTTCATTACCCTAGCAATTGAGCCTAAATTTAACGGTCCTGCTGGTTCTACCAACACAATTCTAATTCCAGGCGAACCCATACTTTACTCCCAGTTATCAGTTATCAGTTATTATCACCCCCATCACCCCATCACCTGATATCCCACACCCTATTCATTCTATATGTTTTGGCGAATACTCCAAACATAACTGTACAATCCTCTCAAAGAGGAATTTATTAACCAACTCTGTTAATGCTTGCGCTAGATTTGCTTGTGGTTCAGGAATTTTATCTATCAAGTCCATTGTTTGACGTTTGCTACATCTACTAGCAGCTTGAATGAATTGGGAAATCCATTCATCAGACATCACTTGTAAAGATGAAGGAGAAAGAATAAAAGATGAAGGTTGTTCATCTTTTGCACCAATATCTTTAATTGTTTCTGCGTATATGTATTTGATTCCTAAATGTTCGGCCAGCTTATTCAACAAAAATTCCTCTCTAAAAGGCTTACAAATAAAATCATCACAACCTATAGATAGAATATAAGTCCGCTGTTCTTCAAAAGCACTAGCAGTTAAAGCAATAATTTTTGTTGGTTGTAAAATATCAGTTAAATTATTCATTTCCATAGCTCGAATCTTTTGTGTAGCTTCGTAACCATTCATTACAGGCATTTGTATATCCATGAATATTAGATGGGGTTGGCAGCGCTGCCATAATTCCACACCTTCTTGACCATTTTCGGCTGTGTATACTTCAAATCCTAATGGCACAAGCAATTCTACTAAAAATTGTTGACTCTCCCACTGGTTTTCTACAATTAATAACCGATAAGCTGGTTCACCAGGTGCAATGTGAATGACTCGATTTTTGGGCAGTTGGTTAGGAATATTTAGATTTTCCGCCCCATCTACCTGGATATTAAACCGAAATGTGCTTCCCTGTCCTACAATGCTCTCAACTGTAATTTCACCTTGCATTAATTTGACAAATTTCTGACTAATAGTTAATCCTAGTCCTGTTCCTTCATGGGAATCAGTGTTTCTGGCTTGAACAAAAGGGGTAAATAATTGTTTTATATCCTCTGGTGCAATGCCTGTTCCTGTGTCTTCTACCTCAAACAGCAAGGATGTAGAAATTGGATCTCCATAATCTTTGTTACTTATTTTTCTGACACGCAGTGTTACTTTTCCTTTTTGGGTAAATTTAATTGCATTTCCCAGCAGATTTAGTAAAACTTGGCGTAATTTTACTTCATCGCTGGTGATGTATTGGGGTACATCCTGGGCGCAATCAAAAATGAGTGTTAATTCTTTAAAATCAGCTTTTAGCCGCAATAGATCTTCCAGATTAGTGAGTAGATAATATAAATCAAAACTAGTGGTGTTTAGCTTGATTCTACCTGCTTCAATCTTGGACATTTCTAATACATCATTAATTAGTTCTAAAAGGTGTTGCCCACTGCGGTTAATAATATCGAGATGTGATTGATGTTTTTGATTGAGGGAAATATCGCGACTCATCACTTGAGTAAAGCCCATGATGGCATTTAAGGGAGTCCTTAATTCATGGCTCATATTGGCTAGAAATTCACTTTTAGCCCGGTTCGCTGATTCGGCTGCGTCTCTTGCTTTTTCTAGTTCTAGTGACTGTTGTTGAATTTGAGCAAATAATTCTGCTTGATACAGGGCAATTCCTAACTGATTACTAATATTTATAACCAGATTAATTTCATTTGGTTTCCACTGTCGAGGACCAGAGTGTTGATAAACTGCTAATAGTCCCCATAATTTACCAGAGTTAAAAATTGGTACAATAGTATAGGATCTGGCTTGAGTTTTTCCTAAAAGTTGCTGATAACAATCGTTAAATCCGGCTGTATATATGTCTTCTACAGTACGAAAATTTGGTAAGTTATTGTAGCTGCATCCTTTGGGATTTTGGAAATGAGAATCTTGTAAATAGTTTTTCTCCTCAAGTTGAGCAGTTTCGGCTCTTCTATCAACTTTTCTTCTATCAAAATTTTCAACCGTACATTCCTGAGTGAAATTGATATTTTCTTGGAATTGGGGGTGATTTTGCGCTGGGTTATTTGGTTCATGCCAGAGTTTAATCCATCCACTTGTGACAGACTCAGCAACAAATTCTCCACTCCAGTCAGGATGGAAGCGATAAATAACAACGCGATCGCATTTTAATAGCTCTTGTAATTCTTCCGTTGTGGTGCGGAAAATCCGGGCAATATCCAAGGTCTGACGCATCTTTTCCACTACGCGCAATGTTGCTCTTTGCTGTTCTATATTTTCTTGCAATGCATGTTCAAATAATTGCCTCTCTAGTTCTGCACCTGCGCGAGCTGCAAAAATTCTTAAAATGAGTTCTGTGTTCTGGGTTTTCACCATTGATTTGGTATCCAAAACTTTCAAGTGTCCTAGAACATTTCCCGCTGAATCATTGAGAGCGATCGCTAAATAGCTTTCTACTTCTAATTCGGCTAAATGTTCATGGTCTGGAAACCAAGACCGAATATTATGGGAATAATAGACGATGTCTTCAGAAGATATCTGTTCACAAGGAGTTCCTTCTATCTTGTACTCAAAGTCCTCACCAAAGTCTTCTCCTTGCCAGTATGCCAAGGTAAGAACCTTGGTTTTTGCTGGATCTGTAAATCTGGTGACAAAAGCATAGCGAACTTGTAAAACTTCTGCTAAATAACGCACGAGTGAACGAAAAAACTCATTTCCCGTTGTGGAAGCTGTACCTTCCACAATTAGTTGTAAGGCTGTTTCCTGACGTTTGCGATCGCTAATATCTGTATGAGAACAAATAAATCTCGTCGGTTTACCATTTTCATCCCACAGCGCCTGACCACGCTCTAGAATCCATTTATAACTACCATCTTTGCATTGTAGGCGATATTCTTGCATCAGAAAAGGAATTTCCCGATTGAGATGATTAGAATTTGTTTGGATCACCAACTTCAAATCATCTGGATGAATGCGTTTAGTCCATTCCTCAATATTATTAGAAATTTCCTGATCTTGATAGCCCAGTATTTCCTTCCAGCGAGCAGAATAAAAAACCTCAGCTGTTTGTAAATTAAAATCATAAATTCCATCTTGACTAGCTTGAATTGCTAGTTGCCAGCGTTCTTCACTTTTTCTTAATTTTTCCTCTGCCTGTTGGCGTTTAATCTCTATTTTCTGCGTGCTGATAAACTTACCAATGCTTTGAGCCATCAATTCAATAATTTCTTGTTCGTGATTCTCAAACTTATCAAATCTGGCAGTCGTGGAGAAAAAGCAAAGTGCACCATAAATTTTTCCATCTACCCAGATAGGAGTCCCAATGTAAGATTCTATTTTCAGCCTTTGGTAGAGTGGATGACAACACATCTCTTCCATTGTTCCTACATTTTGGAATGTAACTGTTTTTTGTTGCTCAACTACTTTTCTACAATAAGCATCTGAGAGATTGATTTCTAATCCAGGAACTAATGACTCAAACTCCGATTTAACAGCTAAAAATGAATAAGTTTGATGATTAATTTTACCAACTGCTCCTGCTGAAAAACGTAGGACTTTACAACCTGTATCTAGATAATCTAAAAAAAGGTCATCAACATGATGAAAATCAGTCATATTGATCCGATGTAACTGCTTGAGGCTAGAACTAAAATCAGCAAGTGCTTGAGTTTTTTGCAGTAACTGTTCATTCTGTTCAACTAACTGATTTTGTAACCTACGAATCCGTAGTTGATTTTCTACCCTGGCAATTACTTCTTGAGTTTGAAACGGTTTAGCAATATAATCAGCCCCACCTAAAGTAAATGCTTTTACTTTATCTAGAGGCTCTTCTAGAGCACTAATAAAAATTACAGGTATATCACGGGTTTTTTCATTTGTTTTGAGCCTGTTGCAGACTTCATAGCCATTCATATCGCTCATCATAATATCCAGCAAAATGAGATCAGGCAACTTAGCTTGAACTGATTTTAATGCCATTTCACCATCTGGTGCAGATCGCACTTTATAACCATATTTGGAAAGTACCTTGGATAATATAACTAGATTGACGGGATTATCATCAACCACCAAGATATTTGCTAAGAATTGCGAGGTTTGCTGCTGGCTCATCTTGTTTTTTAGGGCTAGTGAGCATGACTTTGATTGTTTACACCTATTGTTAGGTAACAAATGGCTCTTGCGTCATTCTTATGGTAATTGACAATTTATTATAACAAAACCCCTACGGGGCAGGGGTTATAAAGAATTATGCCCTTGTTTTAAATGAAATGCCTAAAGAATAAGGCCTTCAATGATTTTGGACCAGATTTTCTATGAAAAGAACCGAATAACCTAAAAGATAAACAAATTAAAATAGACAAAAACCCTAATTAATAAGCTTTTTGATTTTTAATTTTTGACTTTACAGTTGTACTAGTACACTACAGTGGAAATAAACCACCCATTTTAAATCTATAAAAAGCTTAGACTGCATTCATTTTGAATTTTGTTCGCGTAGCGTCTCCTAAGGAGATCTTTTGAATTTTGTATCCTTGACAGGAGCTGTAGACTCTATTGTGAATTTTGAATTCACGGTGGTACTAGTATTTATTCATTAGCAATTTTGTGACTGCATTATTTTCTAAAGGTTTAGCAAAGAAATATCCTTGTCCCTGGTTGCAACCAAGCAATTGTAGCTTTAAAAATTGTTCAACTGTTTCCACTCCCTCTGCAATCACTTCTAATCCTAAAGTATGTGCTAAATTAGTAATAGCTTGAACTACCTGGTTGCCGCTCGGAGAATTTAACTTCTGCACAAAAGAACGATCAATCTTTAATACATTCAAGGGTAGTTCGCAAAGTCGGCTCAAGGAAGAATAACCAGTACCAAAGTCATCGATATACACCAGCACTCCCAGACTTTGCAACTTCTCCAATGTTTTCTTGGCAGTTACAGCATTTTCCATCATCGCACTCTCGGTAACTTCCAATACTAAGTTGGAAGACTTTAAACCTGTTTCCTGCAAAATCTGCTCAACTTGTGCAATTAAATCACAGTTGGCTAACTGTCTACTGGAAACATTAACACTGATCCTTAAATTATCATAATCATCAGGAAGTTGCTGTTGCCAAGTACGCAATTGATGACAAGCTGTTTCCAAAACCCATGTACCAATATCGCAAATTAAGTTGCTTTTTTCTGCCAAAGGAATAAATTGTTCAGGAGATATCGTTCCTAACTCTGGATGTTGCCAGCGCAATAAAACTTCAAATCCTAAAATTTCATACTGTTTGAGAGAAACAATCGGCTGGTAGCAAAGTGTGAACTCATTGCGAATTAGTGCCATTTTTAGATCTCTCTCTAATCGCAGTTGAGCTAGTGCTTCACGAGATAAAAATGTAGTTTGAGCCTCTGGTTCTCCCTCAATAGCATTGGTAAGGCGCATTAGCCTGTCTACGTTATTGGTAGCAATATCTACCATTCTTAATTCCTGTTGAGAAAGATTACCTAACTTACCAGAACTTAAAATATCCAAGGCCACCTGAATCACGGTCAAAGGGGTACGCAACTCGTGACTTATATCCCCACCTATTTGATCTGAGAGATTTGGGAGAGGAACATGATCAGATGGAACATGGATGGATTGAACTATATTCATACTCTTTATATTCTCGCTTGAAAGTAAATTAGTGAATTGTTCAGTTACTTAATTGGCTGATAATTTAGTGATCTTAAGTTTGAATTATGGAAAATTTGTGGAGAAATGTCAAAGTTAGAGAAGACTTAAATCATTCCATCCTAGAGATACTAACAACTGTTGAGCTAATTGAGCAGGTTTAAAAGGTTTGGCAATCAGGGCTTTAATCCCCAAGTTAGCAAAACGCTGTTGATCTGATACTTGAACTTTTGCTGTGAGGAGAATCACAGGAATATCCTTTGTTTTTGGATTAGCCTGGAGTTTCTCAAATGTCATCACCCCATCCATGTCTGGTAACATCACATCCAGTAAAATTACATCAGGCTGTTCAGTCTCGGCTTTTTGTATGCCTTCCATGGCTGTGCGAGCCAAGATAACATCTAATCCTGCCATAATTTCCAGGCTAATTTTAGCAACCTCCCGGATATCATCTTCATCATCAATCACTAATACTTTTTTCGTTGTCATAGATAATTTCCTTGCTGTTGGTATAAGTAAGTAGGCTTGAACATTTATCGTTAGGATAACGCAGAAGGCAGGAGAGAAGAGGATCTGAGTCTCGTTTATTTTTCATCATCTATATTAATTATGATTATGTTTAGTTGTTCCTAACTACTTAGCTTATCTCGACGAAAATAGGGTATGGCGTGTGGGGTGCAGGGAAAGATTGTCTACTCCATACTCTACAAGAACATTGACTAACCAAAATTTCAGTAACATTACTTATAATCCAATCCTATCTCATTGCTATAAAATTTGACTAAAGGTTAGAAAACTTAAAAGTAGGGAAAGATTAAAAAAATAAAAGCCTATGAGGATTCTGCCAGTAGATGACGATGAAATTATAGTAGAAGTTTTAACAAAGCCGTTACTACAGCACAACTATGTTGTATATGTAGCCAGAGATGGTGAGGCTGCCTGGGAACTAGTAGAAGGCTTTCAGTATGATCTAATTTTGTTGGATGTGATCTTGCCAAAACTAGATGGAATCAGTTTTTGTCGTCGTCTAAGAGAGCAAAAAAATCCTGTTTTAGTAATGCCTTTGACTGCCTGTGATACCACAACTGATAAACTGCAAGGACTAGATAGCGGAGCAGATGATGTTGTCAAACCGTTTAATATCCAAGAATTGGCAGCTAGAGTCCGTGCCTTGATTCGTCGTGGAAGCACCTCTCCTTCTCCCACACTGGTATGTGGTCATTTACACCTTAGTCCAAATTTACATGAGGTGACTTATCAAGAACATCTGCGACAATTGAGTCGCAAAGAATACCTATTAGTGGAGTTGTTTCTTCGCAACCAAAAACGGATTTACAGTTGCAGAGATATTATTGATCAACTATGGGCATTTGATGCTGAACCACCCAATGAATCGACAGTTAGATCCCATCTAAAGAATATTCGTCGCAACTTAAAAGCAGTTGGTGCAGATGATTTTTTGGAAACGGTCTATGGACAAGGATACAGGATGAATCCTACTTTTATAAAAACATCCAATCATGCCACTCATATCAGTAATATTAATCCAGATAAACAAGAAAATTTAGATGCTCAGATTACAGAAATTTGGCGGCACACAAAAAACTTTACTTTTGAACTTCTAATTGTTTTAGAACTAGTTATTTCCTCTCTTGTAGTCGGCATATTTGATGCAGAACTTCTCAAAGAAGGTATCCAAAATGCCCATAAACTTGCTGTGTCTCTGAGTATGTCTGGATTTGAGCAAGGAAGTTTTTTAGCTAGACAAATAGAAGTTTCACTAGAATCTAATTCTCACTTAGAATCGCATTTATCGCTAGGTTATCAACATAAAATAGCTAAAAAGATGGAGCAGTTGCTGATCTATTTACCTCAATACCTAGAAGCAACTACTAATGAGTTAATTAATTTAACTGGTAAGAAACTAGAAGAATTGAGCCAATCTGAACAAATTAATGCCAAAGTTCTAGTAGTAGATGATGATCCACAAATTTTGCTGACCTTGCAAACATTACTTGAACTTTTGGGTGTGCAGTTAACTTGTTTGACTAATCTAGATCGTTTCTGGGAAACTGTGGCATATAACCAACCAGAGTTTCTAACTCTAGATATTTATATGCCTAGTGGCACTGAAGGTTTAGATTTGTGCCGGGCTGTACGTCAAAATTATGACTGGAATTGGCTACTAATCCTATTCTTGACTAGCTGTACGGATGTAGAAACCTTACAAAAAGCATGTGTTATAGGTGCAGATGACTACTTAACTAAGCCCATTGTGCCGAAGGAACTGTTGATCAGAATTAGTAACCGTCTCCAACGCATCCGTACAACCAAAAATCAGATGGAAATAAATCTGATTAAATCAGTGATCGGATGATATAAAAATGAGAAGTTAGCTATTGTAAACCTTTATATAATAAGGAGTTGAGAATTTAATTTTGTCAGAATAGTTAAGTATTGATCAGCCAGTCAACTAGGTAATTTGGAAACGCTATTGAGGGGTTATTAACCCTACTCTAAATTAAAGTTTAATTATGAATAATTTGCAGATATACTCCTATAAAGCTAACATCTTAATTGTTGATGATACACCCAATAATTTGCATTTACTCTCCAGTATGTTGGAGGAACAAGGGTATGAGGTACGTTGTGCTAACAGTGGTGCAATCGCACTGAGGGCTGTGGAGATGGAGCATCCAGATATTATTCTGTTAGATATAAATATGCCAAATATGAATGGTTATGAGGTTTGTGAGCGGTTAAAACTTGATCCACGTACTCACGACATTCCAGTAATTTTCCTCAGCGCCCTCAGCGAAACAATAGATAAAGTCAAAGCTTTTCGTATAGGAGGGATAGACTACATTACCAAACCTTTTCAACTAGAAGAAGTGCTGGCTAGAGTTGAAAATCACATCAGCTTACGACGGATGCAAATAGAACTGCAACAAGCAAAAACTCTAGCCATCAAGGCTTTAGAACAAGAACAAGAACTCAATCATCTGAAATCAGAGTTTGTATCTATGATTTCTCATGATTTCCGGAATCCACTCACCAGTATCCAAGGTTTTGCAGGATTACTTGAATGTGGTAGTAAACTTCCCTCACCGGAAATAATTAACCGTTATGTTTCCAAAATTAATAATGCTGTTGATCATCTACTTTGCTTATTAGATGAAATACTGCTCATTGGTAGTATAGAATCTGGAAAAATACAATATCACCCTGTATCAGTTAACTTGGAAGAATTTTGTTATGAACTCATAGATACTCTGCAATACAGTCTAGGTAATCAACATCAAATCTGTTTTAGTTGCTCTGATAACACAGGGGCAGAAATGGATATAGTATTACTCCAGCGTATCTTGACAAACTTACTTTCTAACGCTATTAAGTATTCTCCATCTGGATCAAAAATTGATTTGGTATTGGAATGTCAGAATCATGTTACTATATTCCAAATACGTGATCAAGGGATGGGAATTCCGATAGAAAATCAATCACATTTGTTTGAAGCTTTTTATCGCTGCAATAATGTGGGTGACATCAAGGGAACAGGTTTGGGACTAGCAATTGTGAAAAAATGTGTCGAAGTTCATCAAGGAAATATTTCACTGGAGAGTCAGGAAAACTTAGGCACAACATTTACCGTATCCTTACCTCGTTATGATCAGAGTGAGTCCTAACATCACTATTCATGAGACGAATATAATTATTGCTCGTTGAGAAGAGGCAGTATACAGGAATTAGATAAATTTACACTTTTCGGTGCTGTTCCTAAGTATTTATCTATTACACCCCAAACTTTATCCCTAGATACATGTTTAGTGATAAAATCTGTAGCACCAAATGCTTTAGCTCTGGCTCTATCAAAAACACCATTACTTCCTGTTAAAATAGCCAGGGGTATCTTGGCAAAAGCAGAAGTACGTCGTACGCGCAAAGTTCGTAACCATTGAGACCAGGCATAATTAAGTCTAGGAAAATCAAGTCTGGTTTATGTTCAATCATAAGGGGTAAAGCTTACAGAGAATCTTCTATTTTAATAAATCTAATCCCATTGGTAATAATGATTTTTTCCAGTAATTGGCAGACTGGAGGACTGTCATCTACACAAGCTATCAGTAGAAAATTCACGTTAGTAGTTGCTGTTTTAATTAGTTGGTAGTTCTTGACGTTTTTAAATGGTAAAGGTAAATCAGCTACTTCTAGCAGTGCAGTTATGCCTTGATGAATATAAGGAAGTAATGAACGGGTAATTGATAAAATATTCTGTTTCATTTTGACTGCTAAATCCCACAGAGTATTTTTGCCATTAATTCATACTTCATCCCACAGACTATTTTTGCCATTAATTCATACTTCAAAATTTTTGAAAACACCTGGACTTACTTGCTTTCTTAGTTCTTCTGGTTTGATTAGCACTGGTGCTAAATCAGGAGAAAAACCTACTAATCCAGCTTTTGTCCAATTATTCGAAAGAGATGGATGAGTTCCTCCTATTGCCCATACTAGTTGTCCTAGATGATAATAGAAAGCCCATTGTTTTCGTTCGGTATTTCTAATATTTAACTTACCGTTATATCTTGATTGTGTACAGACCTTTAATTCTTGCAGGGGGTGAATAGATCTCATAGGTTTTAAGTTATTTTATGTGTTGCTAAGTAATATATTAGGAGTTACACACTGACGAAAAAACTCATTTATGGGTATTAAGCAGTACCAGCATTGGTAAGATTTCCACAATGTAGTCGCGCACAAATAAAGTGAATAAGTTCCTTTGCAATTCATACCAATTAGAAATTCTGTTTTCACAACGCATTTTTTCTAAACGAACAAATGCTTGAAGTGAACCAAATATCCGTGTTTTAAGTGCTTGGCTATCTCTAACCATAAATCCACAAATTCTACATACTTGTTTGATGGCTCTATGAAAACTTTCAATCCCCCAATGAGTATCATAAATTGTCACAAATTAACTTTTGGTGATTTGATTGAGAGCTTCTTCATCTGGTATATACACTATATACTCTCTAGAGTCTTCTTTTTTGAAGTCTTGCCTAAACAATTTGATCAATCCAAATG
>CAKZGI010000144.1 GCA_936914905.1 uncultured Trichormus sp.
TTTTCTACGATGTGGATATTCTTGAATATAATTAAGTGGATTTTTCCTTTTGGTAAACGGTCAAAATTCCCTTCTACCATTTGTTTGACGCCAAGTTAATTTTCCTGACAGGTCTACTAATTAGACTACTTCAATTACTGGAGAGGTAGGAACTTCCTTTGAACATATTAACGAGATCACCAGAAACACCCTGGATTTGAAAGATTTACCTACGCTGTCCTTAATTGCTGGGATTAATTTTTCATTGATTTTTATGGACTTCATTGCGGTTATAGTCATTGTATTAGCCATTTAATTATGGTTAAAATCTGCTGAATTTCATCAATAAAAGGGAGCCTGAATCAGTTCCTATTTCACCCTGTCCAAGAACAGCTTATCTGATCTAGTAATTTAAAAGTCAAACGATATTACCTATATTCCCCTAAAATAAGGAGCAATAAGCGTCAATAAATATATTATTTATGCGAGTAGTAGCTTTTGTACCTGGTTCAATTAGTGACCAAATTCTCTTTTTCCCCACTTTGGATGATCTGAAGCGTTATTATCCCGACGCACAGATAGATGTCATTGTGGAACCCCAGTCAAAGGCTGCCTACCGAGTGAGTAAGTCAGTTCACGAGGTATTGACCTTTGATTACAGCGATCGCAACAGTCTAGCAGATTGGGGTAACTTAGTTGGTACGATTCGCGATCGTCAATATGATGTCGCTATAACTGCTGGAGAAAGTTGGTTTATCGGTTTATTTCTCTGGTTGACTGGAATTCCCACACGCATTGGCTACAAAGGCAAAGGTGCAGGTTTTCTCACCAACACCATCAGGCGAAATACATCCCAATATGTAGCAGCGATGTATCATGATCTATTAAAACCTGTGCGCATTAAAACACCTTGTCCAGAGTTAACAGCTAATGTCCCTAAACCTGATATTCAATGGGCGCAACAAGAACAAAAACGTTTAGGTATCCATGAAACAGGTTACATCCTAATCTATGCTGGCTCTAGCCATTCGTCCCAAATTGATGGCGCAGATACAAGCTATCCTATAGCGAGTTGGCAGCAAATTATCCAAGATTGTCAACACAAACACCCGGAGTTACCGATAGTGCTGATTAAAGAAGCTGATGATGAGAATTTTGTGCGTGTGCTTCTGGAATCTTGTTCAAATCTCAAAATCACCTCTCCTGATGAGATTGGCAAATTAACCGCCATAATTGGTGGTGCTAGTTTAATGTTGTCTATCGAGAATGCGCCGCTACAACTTGCGATCGCTGTACAAACATATACTATCGCCCTACTGGGTTCTACAGAACCAGACAAGTTATTACCAAAAAGTGATAAATTCCTAGCAATTAAATCCCATAGCGGAAAAACAGCAGATATTCCACCTCTAACGGTTTTAGAAAAAATCTGGGGTGGTTGACCACCGCTTTGCTTCAATTCAAAATTAGGGTATCGGGCATGGGACAGAGGAGTAAATTAGTAATTACGAATTGCGTATCCCTCACAGAAGCCGGAGGCATTATTACGAATTACGAATTACTTTTTTCAATCATTTCAAAGAAAGCATCTTCTAATTCATAACCCAGGATTTGTGCTAGAGACTTGAGCCGAAATTGAGTAGGGATACTTTGCTGTTTTAGCCAATCGCTCAAAATAAAAATTTTCTGCATCAAAAAGATTTCTAAAGCTTCAGGATTGTACTGTATACCTTCTTTAGAACTAAACTGATGAGGTACTAGCATGGCAGAGTAACGAGCTAATTCACCAGCTTTCCAGTCTAGTAAAAATGGCAACCATGGAAACTTCGCATCTAAACGCACAAACCACAACCTTACCTCTGGAATTTCTGAAAGCTCCCGTGGATCATTCGCTTCCCGTGCGTAGCTAATTTCAAAGCACAATTGCTGTTCATAGGATGTAATGGATTCCTCATGCAGCAGTGGTTCAATTACCGTTAGTGCAGGTGACAAATCCAGATTGTTGATGGAGTCGTTTTTGAGGTTGATTGTGATTGTCATTGTCATTAACTGTTGGCTGCTTTCTTGATGGATAAAAAGTAGGATCGACAATACACAGTAGCAGTTTTTAGGACTTGACGCTACTGTCTATTTACTTATGGTGCTGTTCCCTGGACTTTCGGGTAATATCCTACACATTTATATTTGGTGTTAAATTTTTTTGTATTTTTAGTCTTTTTACCTACAAAAGAATACACCTGCCCTAACCTGGACATTTACAGCCTTTATAAGATAAAGTTGTAATGACTTTGTTTTAGACTGAAGATGTGATAATACAACTGTTAATCAACAGCGAAACTTGCTCCACCCTGTGATTAATAAGATATTAAATGACGAATACACAGGTATAAGCAAAACAGTTGTATGTAATATCCGGGCATAGGAAAAACAACAATCGTCATTGAAGGGGAAAAATATCCCCATACTGAAAACTGAAATATGCAAAAGCCAGCTATTTCTACAAAAGCAATTCGTTCCTTAGAAGATGCTCTAGATCGGTGTCAAATGCTTGGTATGCGCGTCAGCCGCCAGCGCCGTTTTATTCTAGAATTACTTTGGCAAGCGAATGAACATCTTTCTGCTAGAGAGATATATGATCGCTTAAACCAACAAGGTAAAGAGATTGGTCATACTTCTGTGTATCAAAATTTAGAAGCCTTATCCAGTCAAGGTGTTATTGAGTGTATTGAACATTGCGACGGGCGTTTATACGGCAATATTAATGATGCTCACAGCCATGTTAACTGTGTGGATACAAATCAAATCCTGGACGTACATATAGAACTACCAGCAGAGTTAATTCAGCAGGTTGAAGCACAAATAGGAGTAAAGATTATTGGCTACACTATTAATTTTTTTGGACATCGTAACTCATAGGAAACAAGGGTGACAGGTGACCAGAGTGTGGGGAGATGAGGGGAATAATGTATTGCGTTCTGCTTTTTGCCTTTTTCCACTGACAAGAGATGCTTGGAAAGTCTATATGTATTTGACTTGACTATGAGCGATCGCCCTTTAGCCTTAAAATTATTGTTAATAGACCCTGATCCCATCTTTCGTCTAGGATTAAGGGTAGCTCTAGAAACAATCCCCCATCTACAAATTTTCGCCGATGTTCCTACAGATACCGAAGCTTTACAGGTCTTAGCGGAAATTGCAGCTTCAGACCTTAAGCAAGTAAATTTAATAGTTTTAGAGTTAGGGAATGGAAGTTCTACAGATTCTCAACAGTTGGGTTTGCAATTTTGCAGACAACTCAAAGCTTTATATTCTCATATTCCTATTTTGCTTCTGAGTTCTGTTTCTAGACAAGAAATGCTGTTAGCGGCACAGAATACCGGTGTAAATGGCTATTGTCCCAAAGGTATATCCATTTCTGAATTAGTTCCCATCATCAAAGAACTAGTAAATGGTGGTTATTATTGGTTGGGAACAACAGGAATAGTAAATTCTTCAACATCTCATTTACCTTTTACTAAAGTACGGAATCATATCCGTTTGTCAGGAATTAACCACATTAATCATACCCTCACCGCAGTCACCGCCCAATTAAAAATACCTGGACTGCCTCTATTAGATAAAGTTATTCTCGCAGGACATCGCCGAGAATTGTTAGCTGCACGATGGCTGGTTAATCACTTATTAGCTGCACCAGAAGAAAGACAACCAAAACAAACATCTCCACCACTACCATTATCTATTCCTTATCCTAACCTGATTGCTCAACCAGAATCACAACAGATACAAACTTTTGTACCGCCTTTACTGAGTCCCAAAGCACTACAATCTAGACTATTTGCATCCTGTATTAATAAACTCCAATTCCCTTTACCAAATCTCACAGATATACCTTTAGAAATTGATATTTTACGGGAAGACAAAAAAAGGGAATTACTTTATATTATCTTACAACAAGTATCTCAACAACTAAATGAACTGAGTAAATCCCAAGTTAAAATTCAGCAATTACCTGATTTGAAAAATCAAATATTAAATAATTTATGGCAATCAGCAATTAAAGATTTTTATATTCAGTTATCGCAAATCAATGTAGGAGATGTAAATATAGAAATAGCTAATTTCTTATTAAATAATGCAGTTGGTGTAGAGACTGAGATTTTAAATAAAATTCCTTTAATTGAGGAATTATTTTCTTATTTACTTTGGCAAACAGATTTATATATTGATAATATGTCATATTCGGCAGGTAGTGAACCAGCAAATTCCCAAGGATCAATGATTTTGGAAAACTTATTAATTCAGATTGCTAATGGGGTATTACAACCATTATTAAATTTTTTGGCAGATGTAGAAACGATTAAACAAAATTTATATGATCGTCACTTGATTTCTACCAGAGAAATTGAACGATTTAGAAATAATTTATCTTGGAAATACAGATTAAATAATTATGTTAATGAACCACAGGCAATTTTTGAAAGTCGCTATGAACTATTCGTATTTGCACCTCGTGGTATTGCTAAAATATCAATTTACTCACCTCGTAATCAGGAATTAGCAAAGCTTTCTGGTGTGCCACTAATGGTGACATTACTGCTAGAATTTCGGGATGCGATCGCACCTTGTTTACAATCTCTATTATCTTCTTTAGGAAATGGAATTATTTTCATACTAACACAAATAATTGGTCGGGGTTTAGGTTTAATTGGACGTGGTATTCTCCAAGGCATCGGTAGCGTTGCTTTAACAGAAAAAACCCAAAAGCGTCAGAAAGAACGAACCAAATAATTACAGGAAACTCTCTGCGTTCCTCCGCGTTAAAAAAAGGCCTATAAATTCCAATCACGACGAAAATGGAAGAAACTTTGTAGAAATTCTTGTAACCCGTGGTTTTTAGAAAGTTTTATATTACTCCATTCTCGTACAGTTTGTTCGAATATTTCTGAAAAACTGGGATAAACAGCAGCTAATTTTGCTAAATGCTCAATTTTCAGATTTTGTGACATTGCCAAAGCAATTAAATTAATTAACTCTCCTGCGGCTGTACCCAATATAGAACATCCTAAAATTTTCCCATCTTCTAAAACAATTAGTTTACAAATACCTGTAATATTGTCTTGAATTTGGGCTGCTGCTAGTGTTTTAAAATATTGTCTTAAAACTAAAACTTCATGTTTACTATATTGGCGTTTAGCTTGCGGTTCTGTTAAACCCACTTGGGCTACCATTGGTTGAGAAGATATCATCCAAGGAATATAATTATAATTAACTGCCAATCTCGGAAAGAATAGAGCATTTTTGACAGCGATTTTGGCTTCATAATTAGCGATATTGGCAATATCATAACCACCTATAACATCACCACAAGCATAAATGCGTTGATTTGTAGTTTGTAGTTTTTCATTAACCACTAAACCGCGTGGATGACATTTTACTCCTACTGCTGTTAAATTCAAATTTTCTATATTTGGTTGTTGTCCAGTAGCAACTAAAATTTCATCAGTTTCAATGGCTTTATCTCCAGCTTCAACCCATTTTTTATCTTCAATTTGTCGCACTTGAGTGACTATTATTTGATTCAAGACACACACACCATCAGCTTCTAATTGTGCCATCAATAATTGGGCTAATTCTGGGTCAATATGAGAGAAAACGCTGGGATGATTAAATATCAGAGTGATATTGCAACCTAAACGGGCTAAAGTTTGCGCAATTTCCATACTTTGAGGTAAACCACCAAGAATTACCCACTTTTTTGGCGGATTTGGTTTTTCTAATGATTGCCAAATATTAGTAAGAGTTAGATAACCAGTGCTTTTCAAACCTGCAATGTCGGGAATTTTGGAAAGTGAACCACAAGCAAGTAAATAGGTACGGGCGTTTAAAATTCGGTTATTAACTGCAAAACTAAGTTGGGGAGAAGATGAAAATTCACCATTACCAATAATGACATCAACTCCTTGAGTAGCTAAATTAGCGAGAGAATTAACTTGGTTGAGATTTGTGGCAATCACATCAGCATACATTATCGCTTGTTTCCAAGGGTTAATGTAGCCGGCTTGATGTATTGATATTTCTGATTTCTCAGCTAGTGTTGTATCGCTATTCGTCCCATTTAAGTAAATATCTGGTGGTGTAATAATTCCCAAATTTGCCACATCAAGGCAATGCTGCATCATTTTACCAATTTCACTGAGTGCGTAATGATAATTAAATTCATAGTTGACTTGAGGCTGTACCAAGGCAACTTTGGCCTCTAATTGGGTTGCAGTTAACGCAGCGTGGTATCCAATTATACTACCGCCAACAATTACGACATCATAATCAATTTTCATTGGTCATTGGTCATTGGTCATTGGTCATTGGTCATTGGTTATTGGTCATTGGTCATTGGGCATTAGGAAAATTACTCCCCCATCTCGCTCATCTCGCTGATCTCCCCCAGTCCCCATACTGATAACTGATAACTGATTTAAGGGCTGTTAGCAAGCGTTGGTTATCAGATTCGGAACGGACAGTAATGCGGAAAAAGTGATCGCCCAATTCTTTAAAGCTAAGACAATCACGAATAAAAATCTGGTGCTGTTGAAGTAATTTTGTTTGTAACTCAGAGGTAGACTGTTGAGACTCTACTAATAGGTAATTAACAGCGCCTTCTAGGGGTCGTAATCCAGGAAGTTCGACTAAACCTTGAAAAAGTTGATTGCGTGCCTCTGGTAGCCATTTCCAGCTTAGTTGTTGAAATTCTGTATCTTGAAGTGCTGCTATGGCTGCGGCTGCGGCTAAGATATTTACTGGCCAAGGGTCTCGCCATGATTGCCATTTAGCCAGACGGTCAGGGTGAGCGATCATATATCCTAACCTTAACCCCGGTAAACTGTAAAATTTTGTGAGTGATCGTAATATCACCAAATTATCATATTCCTGCACGAACCCAATCAAGCTTTGTTCCTCATCAGGAGGCAGAAAATCCATAAACGCCTCATCCACCACCACCAAAGCAAAATCTTCCAGGTACGGCAAAATATCATCTCGTAAAAATAACTTCCCTGTCGGGTTGTGTGGATTATTTAGCAACAAACCACAATTTTTAGACAAGGGAAAAGAGGAAGAAATCTTTCCCAGTCCCCAGTCTCTAATCCCCAAATTAACGGGAAACTCCAGCACTTTAGCATTGTAAGCCGCTAGGGTGCGGTAATAGTCACCAAAGGCTGGAGTAATTAACATTGTTGCCGCCAGATGCGCCAATTCTCTACCTAAAAAAGTCAGTAATTCTGCTGAACCATTGCCAGGCAGAATCCACTCAAGAGGTAGTTTATGAAAGCGACCCAGAGATAGTTTTAGTTCCCTATAATCTGGGTCTGGATAGTGCTTAAGATTACCAAATTGGGATATGATCGCAGCAATAACGCTGTTTGGTGGTCCCAACGGGCTGATGCTGGCAGAAAAATCGACAATAGCATCAGGGGGACAGCCAGCTAATGCCGCTGCCCAAACTAAATTTCCCCCGTGTGCTTTTTGCCCCATCAAAAATCGATTTCCTAGAACAGAACCTACTCTTTTGGGGGTGCTACCCTTTCTCTAAATAGTTTCCCAGCAGAGAAGGCAGGAACCTTAGTTGCTGGTATTTCCATTTTCTCATTTGTTTTTGGGTTGCGACCTTCACGAGCTTTGCGTTCCCGTGATTCAAAAGAACCAAATCCAACCAAAGTGACTTTATCACCAGAGGCAACAGCCTCAATAATCGTTTCTATGGCGGCACTTAAGACAGCATCTGCTTGTTTTTTAGTCACACTAGCCTTTTCAGCCACTGCATCAACTAATTCGCCCTTGTTCATAATCAAACTCCTTGAGGTTTACTTGAGATTTACGTAAAGATGTCATCTATCACATCTTTACGTAAATCTCTATTGGCAGAATCACAAAAATCGTCCCTTAAGAGTATTTACACTCAAAAGCGCTGTAAATCCGATTGGCTCGACTTTTCAATGAATCATTCTAAGGTGTTGTAGCCAGAAGTGAACAGATGAAAGCATTAATTTATATAGATTTCAGGATTTATTGTGTTTTTTGCTTCATTGTTGCCCTGGAAACACCCTATTTTTAGGAATAAATACTTACTAGGGACTAGGGATTGGGGATTGGGGATAAAGATGATTTTTTTCTTTAGAATTAAAATGATACTAATGTTTTGAGGTTACAGAGTCAGGAAATGTTACATAGCGCAGGATTGTTTTTACAATGGAGTGAGAACTACTCTGGACAAAGAAGGATGGATCATATTTGAAATACCCGAATGATCTCAAAATTCGGGTATCTGGACAACTTAACGATTATTACGAACCTTCAACCCACGACGCTCCAGGATTTGTCGCACCTGTGAACTAGGATTGTAGTTATAACCATAAGCAGAACGCTCAGAGTCATCCATTACCTGCGGTGTGAGTAACACAATTACCTCCCTACGTTCATTCTGTCTGTTTGTTTTTCTAAACAGCGACCCAAGCAGAGGAATATCACCCAAGATAGGCAGCTTGGAAATAGTAGTTCGGTCTTGGTCTTGAATAATACCGGATAAAATCAGGGTTTGACCATCTCGCAAGCGAAGTATACCAGATTGAAGACTTCTGGCTGCTAATAAGGCAATATTGCCATCAGGAGTTGATGCACTATTAGCAAATGCAGATACAGTGGGTGCAACAGACAAGGAGACGAAACCATTGTCATCAATCCTTTCTACTTTAACTGCTAGAGTTAAACCCGCTTCCTTGATGATTGGTTCTCTCAGTGTGTCGGTGATTCTAATACCTCCGTATACTTCTGAGGTTAACTTAACTACAGCATCCTGTCCTTCCTGCACAATTAAGGTTGGATCAGTTAAAATCTTGGCATTCCCAGTTTGTACTTGAGCCTGTAAACTTGCAAGGAAACGTTTGGGGAATTTGTACAGAGAAGGTAAAGATGCTGTTACTGTGCCAGCAGTACCTTGTGTTACGCTTGTAGTTCCATCTGCATTTATAGTGATGATATTATTTGTTGATTGAGTAATTGATGTAAAACCTGGTTGTAGGGGATTACTCGATGCTGGTGAAATGGGTGTAAATGTAGTACCATCTGTGTTAGGGATTACTTTAATACCTCCTGGTGCAAGTCTAGTGCCATCCCCTAGAGGCACTGAATTTGCAGATTGGTTAATGATTGTTGTACCGGGACCTGCACCTGTAAGCGTTGTATATTCAGTGGTACTTAAGAAAGGCTCTCCTGTAATTGGATTTGTGATCACAGGTGTATCAGTGATACTATTTGCCACTTCACTACTGGTGGCTGGTCTAGAACCACCAAAATTAAAAGTTGCTGCACCCCCGTCATTAGAGAAGTAATTATCACCAATCCCAAAGGAAAAGCTGGAGTTATAGTCTTGAATACCTAAAAGGTTGACATCAATAATTTTGACGTTGACCACAACTTGACGACGACGGACATCAAGTTGAGTGAGTTGAGATATTGCCATCTCAACTATTTTTGGATTTCCAACTAAGGTAACAGAATTTGTCCGTTCGTCTCCTGATGCTTGTAACCCTCTGAGTAAGGGTACTGAATCTTTGTAGTCAATTCGTTGCGTCTCAATTTTTGTTTCTGTAGTGGTCTGAGTTTGGGTAATTGCGGCATTAGCAGCACCGCCTACAGGCACAGCATTCACACTAGTAACCAGTCTTTCACGGCTAACAGCGCTTTCTGCACCCAAGGCAACTAAAAAGTTTAAAGCAACACCCACCGTTACCTGATTCAGCCGCAAACTCCGCATGACATTATCACGGGTGGAATTAGGCAATTTAGCCCCGACAAAAATTGTTCTCCCACTGCGGTTAGCTTCTAAACCACTCAAACGCAAAACGTAATTAAATACATCTTGGACTGCTTCATTTTCAATATCCAGAGAAATCGTTTGATTGGTGGTAGCAGTCGGTTGGCCACCAGCAGGTGGTGTTGCTGATGGTCCTTCGCTGCCTATATAAGCTACGTTCATACCAGCAGCACGAGCCAGCAGTGACAAAACTTCTCTAACTGGCGCATCTCGCAATACTAAACGCGGCACTCGTTCCTGAGTTCCTAAATCAATACTGGTAGGAGAAGTATCAATGTTAGATACTGTAATATCCCCTACTGGGGGAGCAACAGCTCTGGGCAAGAAGGGAGGTGCTTGGTTGTAAGGTTGATTAGGTCCTGCTGGTTGTGCAGGTTTTCCATCAATTGTTACTTCTGGGTTAGGAACTAGCACTTCTATCTTTTTGCCTGGTTCGAATAGAGTAGCGGCAGTGGTTGTAGGTACTCCTGTGGTAGTATCTGTATTTGGTGTTGTGGATGTTGTCGCGTCTGTGCTAGAAGTAAAGCCCAGGGTCAGACTGTTATCTTGACGCATGACGGGTTTACTATTAGGTGCGGTATCATTACCAGTGACCGTCACACGCACACTATTAGCATTTAATTGATTTACTTCTACCGAAGCTATTCCGGGGGCTGGGTTTTCTTGGCGGAAATTATTACCTTGCGGTAAAAGCAGTTTGGTATTAATAATATCTGCGACTAGGGCGTTACCACGCTTTGTGGTAAATACTTGGGGCTTCTCACCAGCAGAGGTCTTTAAAATGACACTAATTCCTCCCTCAGCAGGACTTAGTTGTACTTGAGTAATTTGAGTGGTCTGTGCCGAAGCTGGCTGGGCTGCTAAGAGTACACAAGTAGTTGCACATGAGATTAAAACATTAATATGAACTTGTTTCACAGTTCATTCCTCACACTAAATAAAAACCAGTATGTATGTTTAGTTGTTAACCAATTAACCAGAAATCAGAAATTAACCGAGTGTGAATTGAATTTATATTTAAGTTGATCTCATCAGCACTCAAGAATTTTGATGGTTACTACTTGGCTGGGGGAACAGCTTTTGCTGCTAATTCTGCGGCTTCTTCTGCTGTCAATGGCATTAATGCGACTAGGTCAAAAGACGTTGACAGTTTGCCTATTCCAGTCCGCACTGCTTTCTTTTTTTCATCTGCTTTGTCTACCTCTGGTGGTACCAATTTTGAATCATAGTTTTGAACAAGTAATAAAGGCTGTAAACGCTCAAGATTACGCATTATTGACTGGGTTTGTTCAAAATTGCCTTCAATTTCCACCTTAATAATTCTGCGTTTAAGCTTATTGTTAACTTTTTCTCCCAGACTGTTATCAGCAATTATTTCTGCTTTATCTGCTGCTGGTACAAACCTTTTGAGTTTGGCTCTGATGGCATTATTAGGAGTGATTTGAGCATTGCTAGAATCTACCAAGCGACTGGTATCCATCAATAAGGTATCCAAACTTTTTTCATTGGCAAACAAGCCTAAAACTTGGATTTGCTGCTTCTTGACATCAGCTAATTCTGTCTTTACTTTATCAGCTTGTTTGGCTTGGAGTCTTTTTTGGTCAACTTGCCCTTGCAGTTCGCTGCTTTTGGTTTGTAACTGCTGAAAGTTATCCCAAGCGGGCATGACCACATTCAGTATCATATAAACGGCGGCAAGAAATCCTATACCGCCCACCAATCCACCAATAATTTGTGGTGTGAAAGTGATACCGAACGCAGATTGATACGATGATGCGGCATCATCAAAGTTGGTATTTTGTTGAGAAAAATTTAAATCATCACTCAGTGTCATTTAGCGATCGCTCCTGTTTCTTGGAGGCTACGAATCCTCTTTACTAATCCGACTGTGCCTTTTTGTTCTAATTCACGAATTAATTCCGATGCTGGTACATTACTTAGACTAGCTTTAATAGTGTACTTAACCACCTGTGGTGGTTTGAATTTAACCCCAGATGTATCTTGAGATTTATTTTCAAGTGGAACAGCACCAGTGATAGCAGGTGCATCAATTAACTCTGCTGTACTAATTCCGCTTTCTGCGGCATTCAACAAGTTAGATTGTCCCATACTTAGTAGAAAGTCATTTACATCTCTAAAAGAGCGTGCATAGCCATTAATTTCTAATAGCCCCGCAGGATTACTACGTTTTGGACTTGTAAAAGTGGCAGTGGCAGCCAGTGCTTGAATCACAGGTGGTATTTGCCTGATATTTTCAACTTGTACACTTGCGGGAATGCGATCGCGCAAATCTTGTAACATCGCTGACCAGGGACGGATCTGATCAAACACAGTCACCAAAGCTTGTGTTTGGTCTTGCACACCTGCCGTTTCATCCTTTATTTTCTTAATGTCAGCTATTTTACCGTCTAACTCCTTACGTTCCTGATCTAGTTTTGCTATTTTTTGTTCTAATCCAGAACTTTGTGCTTGTAAAATCCAAAAACCACCAAATACCAAAGCTGGGAAACATAAACCTACACCCACTCCCGAAAACACTGGTATTAAATCTTCCAGATTAATTGGTTGTCTGACAGGTTTATTCTGATTGAACTGAATAGGCGCTCTGTCTTTAAGAAAGTTAATATCCAGACTATACATCTTGTTATGCCTCCCGCATTGCTAAACCCAGTATTATCCCCAACCCAGGACGTTGCACGGGTGGATATTTTTGGGCTTCTACTTGCAAGGACAAATCGCTAATTGGATCTATTTGAGTAGTAGGAAAACCTAGTCTTTGAGTAAAGAACTCATCTAGCTGTTGGAGTCCTCCTCCAGTCCCAGCTAGTAGAATCTGCGCCACTTCTAAACCTTCACTCTGATTAATGTAAAAATCTATAGAACGACGCAGTTCGTCTGATAATTCTCCGAGTATTTTTAACATAGGTCCCATACCAGGATTAACACCAGTAGTCACTGTCCTACCCACATCCATAGAAGTTGCAGGAATAGTCATACCCATCAACATATCCATATCTCGTGATGTGGGTAAATTCATTGCCCTTGATAGAGCTGCTTGCAGTTGATATGTACCTATAGGCACTGTACGGGAAAATTGTGGTACTCCATTGATAATAATGGCAATTTCAGTACTGTCAAACTCGATATCAACTAATACAGCAGCTTCCTGGGGTCCGAATAGCCTCAACTGGTCTCGAATAGTCCGAATCAGGGCAAAACTGTTAATTTCTAAAACATCAACTTTTAATCCTGCTTCAGCAAAAGTATTAATATAGGTATCTGTTATTTCCTTACGAGTGGCAACTAAAAGCACTTGTACTTTTTCAATACCATCCTCATCAACAAAATACCCCAATTTCTGATAATCTACATCAGCTTCTTCTCGTGGATAGGGTAAATATAGTGCAGCCTCATGGTTAAGCACCATCTCGCGCAACTCTTTATTATCCAACTCTGCTGGAACAGGAATCACACGCACAATAGCATCTCGTCCGGGGATACAAGTCGCAACACGGGAAGCTTTAATTTTACTTTCAGCCATTCCCTGTTGGATGATTTCCGCCATCCTGGGAGGATCGTTAATTTGACCATCAACAACTATCCCTTCTGGAACTGGTATGGTGGTCAAATATTCTAGTTTTAAGCCTTGGCGTTGCTTATGTAGCTGAACTATGTTCATTCGTTCTGGTGCAAGCTCAATGCCAACACCTTTATTAGATTTACCAAGGAAATTACTGAGATTACTGATATTGCTTAAGACGTTTACCACAGTTTTACCTGCTAGATTGCTAAATGGAAAATTTTTAAAATAAGGAATTAAGGAGGCAAAAAGAGGTTATCCTTCCCGTACACCCCTATACCCTTACACCCCATCACCTGTCTCTAATAACTGATATGTTCTTACTAAGTAATCTATATAGCTTATAATCTCGACATTTCTGCATAAGTTTTTCACCCCTTTTAATCGTAAAAATATTACCACGATGATTCGATTACAAAAATTCAAACAACTAACTGTTTGGGCAATGCTTGGCTTACTTACCAGTTGGATAGTAAGTTGCAGCACAAGCAGTGTGGGAACAAGTTCAAAACCAGTTACTTCAGAAGTGACAAACATTGAGTTTTGGACAATGCAACTCCAACCTCAACTTACCAACTACTTCCAAAGCCTGATTACAAGCTTTGAATCCCAAAACCCCAGTATCAAAGTTAAATGGGTAGATGTGCCTTGGTCTGCAATGGAGAACAAGATTTTAACAGCTGTCTCCGCAAAAACGCCACCAGATGTTGTTAACCTTAACCCAGATTTTACATCCCAACTCGCAGGACGAAATGCCTGGTTAGATTTGGATGAAAAAGTTCCGAGTGAAGTTCGTTCCTCCTATTTGCCTAATATTTGGCAAGCTAGTACCTTGAATGGCAAGAGTTTTGGTATTCCCTGGTATCTCACCACAAGGTTAACTATTTATAACACTGATTTGTTAAAACAAGCTGGTATCACAAAACCACCTGCAACTTATACAGAATTAGCGCAAGAGGCACAACAAATTAAAGATAAAACTGGTAAATACGCCTTTTTTGCTACTTTTGTACCCCAAGATTCTGGTGAGGTTTTGGAATCATTTGTACAAATGGGAGTTACTCTGGTCAATGCTGAGGGTAAAGCGGCTTTTAATTCACCACAAGGAAAAGCAGCTTTTGAGTATTGGGTATATCTGTATAAGAAAGGATTACTACCTAAAGAATCATTAACACAAGGCCACCGTCATGCAATTGATTTATACCAATCAGGGGAAACAGCATTTTTAGCTTCTGGTCCTGAGTTTTTGAAGACGATATCAAATAATGCACCCAAAATTTCTCAAGCTTCTGCTATAGCATCTCAAATTACAGGAGATACAGGGAAGAAAAATGTCGCTGTCATGAACATAGTTATTCCCCGTGCCAGCAAACAACCTGATGCAGCAGTGAAATTTGCCTTATTTGTTACTAATGACGAAAATCAATTAGCTTTTGCTAAAGCTGCTAATGTTTTACCTTCAACATTTACAGCACTTGCTAATAGTTATTTTAAAGAAGTTCCTGCTACTGCTACCACTGCGGAAAAGGGACGTATTATCAGCGCCCAACAGATGCAAACAGCAGAGGTTTTAACTCCGAAAATGAAGGATTTTAAATTGTTACAAAAGGCAATTTATGAAAATCTCCAAGCTGCAATGTTAGGACAAAAAACTGTAGATAAAGCTGTAGAAGATGCAGCGCAAAAGTGGGATAATCGGTGATTGTAGATTGGGGATTGGGAACTGGGAAGATGAGGGTGATGGGGGTGATGGGGAAGTAATTTTCCTAATGCCCCATGCCCAATACCTAATTAGGGCTTGCTGAATAAACCTCAAACCTGGATAAATCGATAGTTTAAGGGTTATTTAAGGTTGATAAGATGCAGGAAATAAGCCTTGATACCATCAAAACTCAAACAATTTCTCAGATTCTAGATGATTCTAAATCCTCCTCTTCTTCCTTCTGACTCCTGACTCCTGACTCCTGACTCCTGACTCCTGACTCCTGACTCCTGACTCCT
>CAKZGI010000145.1 GCA_936914905.1 uncultured Trichormus sp.
ACTTCTCTCATCTGATAAATTTATTTAAGTGATTTTATTTAATTTATATGTATACGATATTTTAATCGTACGGTAAATGATTTTTATAGATGCCTGTTTTAGGTTTAGCAATCGCACACTTTTTGCCCCACCTCACAAAATCGCGTTGCTCCCTTTCGGTGTTAGCAGAAATAGGTTTTCCAGAGCTACTTGTGCCAGTACCAAATCGCACGAAAACCTTGCTTTGTCTAGACCTGACTAGTGCCAAATCTGTCCATCCATCTTGGTTGAAGTCACCGAGAGTAAGTGCGCGGGTAGTCTGACCGATTCTGTATGTGAAAGCAGGGGTATTAAAAATACCATTGCCATTGCCCAAGAACACGGCAACATCATTGTTGCCAGGTGTAAGTCACCCTGCTGCTAAGTCTGGCTTGCCGTCACTGTTGAAGTCTCCCAGTGCAGTCGCAAGTAGTCCAGCTTGAAGAATAGCATAATTGAATTGTTGGCTGTGTTGAAAGTACCATCCCCATTACCTGAAAGGATTGAGATATTGCTGCTATTGCTGCTACTGAAAGTTGTCAAGTCAGTGTTTGCTGTTGCCAAGTCCAGGTCGCCATCATCGTCTAAGTCTCCTGTAAATACTGATACAGACCCCAAAGGACCCAAAGTTCCTACACTAAAGTTAGCAGCAGCGCCGAAGCTTCCTGTGCCATCGCCCAATAGGACTGAGATATTTTCATCACCATAGTTCGCTACTACTACATCTAGCTTGCTGTCTCAGTTGAGGTCTCCCAAAGCTACAGAATAAGAGCGATCTCCGTCCGCAAAATTGTTAGGTGTAATAAATGATACTCAAATTATTTTCCTAGCTAAAATTGTTTCAGTGTATTTATATAAACTGAATTTGTATGGTTCAGGATCATTTTCATCTACTGAAGAATACTACCTGCTCTGGAATTATTACCAATTACTTTAAGCTGAAAATATCTCTTAAGTAACAATGATTACGATATTTTCACCGAAAATTTATTTTATTAAATATAAAAAATAATTACAGGCAAAAGCCTCCCTGTAAACATCTATAAAGAAGCCAAAGTTGTATTCATAGTATTTAGCAGTTACCTTTTAGGTTTTAGGTTTTAGCTATCCTTGTATAATCAGCATTGGGAAATATGAATTTGTCCTAATTACCCTGGTAACTGCTTTATTAATAAATACCTGAGTAAAATCAATTGCAGATCTTTTGCAGATCTTTTTAACAAAAATCTATGTATTCTTTCCCTGTTAACTGTTCCCTCTCCTCAAGATGAAATTTATTTTGCACGACTACTTGATTATTTCGTTACAAGAATCTTCGTTAAAATACATTAACAATTAGCGGAATCGGCGGGGATTCAAGATAGTACGATTTTGTGGTTGGGACTGACGACGAATTGATACTCCATTTCGGAGTTTACTGGCTGTGCCACCATCTTTGGGATCTAGGAATGGTTTCAAATTAATTCCATTTCTGGATGAACTAGCATAATTATTACCACCTAAAAGGCTGCGTCCTAAATTGTCTAATTCGTTAGATCCTCCTTGCTTGCGATTAGTATAAGTGTTAACAGCTATGGTTTGTTGTCCGTTATCAGCATTAGCTAAGTTATTGAAAACACTACTTCGGACAGCATAAGGATCCTTACCACGAGGCACGGTGAGAACAATGCGACAACCGGAGTTAGCCTCAGTAGTGACACAGATAATATTTTCGTTATTTTCTAGAGCTATCTGGAGTTCTTGTAAGCCATCTGGCCGATATAATTCTAACCGATTGGCGATCGCATCACATCGTTTTTGAGCATCCCAACCACCACCCATATTTTGTGGTGCAGCCCAAGCAAAAAATTGACCTGGTTGACTTTGGGGCTGGTACATTACGGTATATTGACTGTTGTAATATTGACAACTAAATCTTTTGCTACTATCCACGGTTGTGGAAGTCGGTATATTGGTGGGTGAACCTGATGGTACAGTAGTTGATGAGCCTGATGGTACAGTGGGAACAACAACACTATCAGTTTGGGCAAAAGCTACAGAATTTCCTACAAGTAACGATATACTCAGACTACTCAACAATAAAAACTGAACTGATTGTGATGGCATAATTCAAGCTCTAAATATAGATTCATGTTTCCCATGACGAAGAATTTTATTTTTTGATTCATCTTTGTTCCTGTTATTTTAAAATTTTCCCTGCTTGAGAAATTGGAATGTTAGACCACATTTTTGATTATTTACACTTTCATTTCAGTATTGAAGCCCCGATAGTATTGCTAATCTTGGTTTTTCTAGAAGCAGTGCTATCTGCTGATAATGCGATCGCCCTCGCTGCGATCGCTCAAGGACTGGAAGACAAAACACTAGAACGTCAAGCCCTAAACATCGGGTTAGTTTTTGCCTATGTCCTGCGAATCATGCTGTTACTAACAGCTACGTGGGTACAAAAATTCTGGCAATTTGAACTACTGGGGGCTGCTTACCTGCTGTGGCTAGTATTCCAACACTTTACATCACAAGAAGACGAAGAAAATCACCATCACGGTCCGCGTTTTAATTCTTTGTGGCAAGCTATACCTGTCATTGCTTTTACCGATTTGGCGTTTTCCTTGGATAGTGTAACAACTGCGATCGCTGTTTCTCAAGAATGGTGGTTGGTAATGACAGGAACAACCATCGGTATTGTGGCACTGCGCTTTATGGCTGGATTATTTATTCGCTGGTTAGATGAATATGAAAACTTAGAAGATGCTGGTTATATTACTGTAGCCTTTGTGGGTTTACGCCTGCTGCTCAAAGTCATCAACGATGATTTAGTTCCACCCCAATGGATCATGGTTAGTGCGATCGCTATCATCTTAGCGTGGGGATTTTCCAAACGCACACTCATAAAATCAGTTGCAGAAGAACCCGAAAAAAGTGAAGTGTCGAAGTAGGTATTGGGGACTGGGGTAGATGGGGGTGATGAGGGTAATGAGGATGATGAGGATGATGGGGAAGTAATTTTCCTAATCACCAATCACCAATTACCAATCACCAATTACCAATTACCAATTACCTAACTACTCATGTAACCAAGGAGTTAACTGTGGTTGCCAAGCAACTAATTCTTCATCCTTAAACCACAGCGCAATTTCATATTGTGCAGTTTCAGGAGCATCAGAACCGTGGATCAAGTTGCGACCAACATTAATACCAAAATCCCCGCGAATTGTTCCTGATTCTGAATTTAAGGGGTTTGTTGCACCAATAATTTTTCTGGCAGAAGCAATAACACCATCACCTTCCCAGACCATCGCTACAACAGGTCCAGAAGTGATAAATTCCACCAAACTAGGGAAGAAAGGTCTTTCCCGGTGAACAGCATAATGTTGTTCAGCTAATTCCCGGCTGACTTTTTGAAACTTCAAGCCAACGAGGGTAAAGCCTTTAGTTTCAAAGCGACGGATAATTTCACCTACCAGTCCGCGCTGGACTCCATCAGGCTTGATTGCTAAAAATGTGCGTTCCAAGGCTATCTCCCAAAACTTAATAAAGTTTTTATGCGTTAATTGTCAGTCGTTATTATGTATTTTGTCCAGTAGTTGCAGAATATTTACTCAGGGGAGGGAGGCCCACAAGGGTAGGTTTTTTACTTGCTCGTGAGGGTAGGACTTGCTGGACAAGGCAGACAAGGTCACAAGGGAGGAAAACAATACAAATCATGTACGTTTGGTAACGAGAACAGACCATCAAAAGACCATTTTACGTAGGAAATCTTCCTTGTCTACTTTCCCTCCTTGTTTTCCAAGTCCTGCCTCGACCCTGTAAAAAACCTACACCTGTAAGATGGGGGGGATGGGGATAAGGACATATTTTCTTCTCCTGAGCTCCTTCTTTCTAACTAATCAGAAATTCTTGCTACGTGCATATCCGTTACCAGGCTAATTTGTTAAATTGTTGTTCGTGGGCGAAAAACAGAGGTCAGTAAGAAATGGGTGTCGAGTCAACTGCTGATGAGATTGTCAAAGTGCCTCCTAATGGGCATAAATCCGAATTGAAAAGCCAAAAACACAAGAAACTGCCGCCACCAATAACTACGACAGGAGATTTGCCTCGTGCTTGGAAAATTGAGGACAGCGAAGACCTTTACCGAATTGAAGGTTGGGGAAAGCCTTATTTTTCCATTAATGCTGCTGGGAATGTAACAGTTTCTCCCAAGGGTGATCGCGGTGGTTCTTTAGATTTGTTTGAATTAGTTAATGCTTTAAAGCAACGTAATTTGGGGCTTCCTCTGTTGATTCGCTTTTCTGATATTTTAGAAGACCGAATTGAACGGTTGAATGCTTGTTTTGCTAAAGCTATAGCACGTTATAACTATCCTGGCGTTTATCGTGGTGTTTTTCCAGTCAAATGCAACCAGGAAAGACACTTGATCGAAGATTTGGTGCGTTTTGGCAAACCTCATCAATTTGGACTAGAAGCGGGTTCTAAGCCGGAATTAATGATTGCGCTCGCTTTACTGAATACACGTGGCGCATTGTTAGTTTGCAATGGTTACAAAGACCGAGAATACATTGAAACAGCAATGTTATCTCAAAGGTTAGGACAAACAGCAATCATTGTTATAGAACAGATTGAAGAAGTAGATTTGGTGATTGCAGCTAACCTTCAATTAGGAATTAAACCCATTTTGGGGGTACGAGCGAAATTAAGCACCCAAGGAATGGGACGTTGGGGAACCTCCACAGGAGATCGCGCTAAATTTGGGTTGACAATTCCCGAAATTATGGAAGCGGTTGATAAGTTAAGAGAAGCTAATTTGCTCGACTGCTTGCAATTGTTACACTTCCATATTGGCTCACAAATCTCTGCCATCAATGTGATTAAAGATGCCATCCAAGAAGCCAGTCGTATTTATGTAGAATTGGCGATGTTAGGCGCAGATATGAAATATCTGGATGTTGGTGGTGGCTTGGGTGTAGATTACGACGGTTCTCAAACTAATTTCTACGCCTCTAAAAACTACAATATGCAAAACTATGCCAATGATATTGTGGCAGAGTTAAAAGATACCTGTGCAGAACGTCAAATTACCGTACCTACACTGATTAGTGAAAGTGGTAGGGCGATCGCATCCCATCAATCAGTCCTCATTTTTGACGTTCTCAGCACCAGCGATGTCCCCCTCGAACTCCCAGATCCACCACAAGAGGGAGAATCACCAATCATTAATTACCTGTGGGAAACCTACCAATCTATTAATAAAGAGAACTATCAGGAGTTCTACCACGACGCGGCTCAATTTAAAGAAGAAGCCATAAGCCGCTTTAACTTAGGAATTTTAAGACTTAGAGAACGAGCCAAAGCCGAGCGACTATACTGGGCTTGTTGCAGCAAAATTCTAGACATTACAAGACAACAAGAATACGTACCTGATGAATTGGAAGACCTGGAAAAAATCATGGCTTCCATCTATTACATTAATCTTTCCGTGTTTCAATCAGCACCAGATTGTTGGGCAATTGATCAACTATTTCCCATTATGCCCATACATAAGCTAGATCAAGAACCCACACAACGAGGAATTTTGGCAGACCTCACCTGTGATAGCGATGGTAAAATCGACCGATTTATCGATCTGCGGGATGTCAAATCAGTGTTAGAACTGCATAAATTCAAACCAGATCAACCCTATTATCTAGGAATGTTCCTTAATGGAGCTTACCAAGAAATCATGGGTAATTTACACAACCTATTTGGTGACACCAATGCTGTTCACATCCAATTAACACCCAAAGGCTACCAAATTGAACATGTTGTTAAGGGTGATACCATGAGTGAAGTAGTTAGCTACGTGCAGTATGACTGCGAGGATATGGTAGAAAATATCCGCCAGCGTTGTGAAAAAGCCTTAGAAGAAAATCGTATTACCCTAGCTGAATCTCAACGACTATTACAAACCTACGAGCAAAGTCTCAGGAGATATACGTATTTGAATAGTTAGAACTGGGGACTGGGAACTGGGGAATATGAGGATAAATGAATTAAAAAATTTCTGCCTCCTATCTCCTAAATGCCTGAAGGGTGTAAGGGTTTAAGGGAAAGTTCAATCACCAATCACCAATCACCAATCACCAATCACCAATTACCAATCACCAATTACCAATCACTAAATTGAATTTGTACCTAACAATTCTGCGATCGCTTGGCGTTCAATAGGAGTATCAGCTGGTGGAGCTTGACGAGCATCAGTAATTAGCCAGTCTAAAGCCGCAGCTTGGACATCAATCGCCGCGCCAGTCTTGTCCACACAGTAACGTCCGAATACCAGCTTATCCACCAATCGCACACCTGGTCCCAAACGCGACCATTCGAAAATCACGCTGTTGTCCACAGTTACACCACTACAAATCCAGCAATTAGGTCCAATCATTGCAGGCCCAACAATTTTTGCCCCATCTTCGATTCTGGTCATACCACCAATGTACACTGGTCCAGTAATATCCACCTTATCCCAATTCACTGCTACATTTAGTCCAGTGTAAATACCAGAAGCAACTTCATGGCCAGGAATCTGCACATTTTTAATTTCACCTAGTAACACACCGCGAATTGCCCGCCAATAATCTGGTACTTTACCAATATCTACCCATTCAAAATCCATCGGGATAGCATAAAAAGGTGCATTAATTTCCACAAGTTTAGGGAATAAATCACCTCCAATGTCATACTCTATTCCAGAGGGAATATAGTTAAACACCTCTGGCTCGAAAATATAAATACCCGTATTGATATTAGTGCTGAGTGCTTCCTCTGTTGAGGGTTTTTCTTGGAAAGCTTTCACCCGATTATCATCATCTGTCACCACTACACCATAACTAGAAACTTCTTCCTGCGGGACAGATTTCGTAATGATAGTAGCAATTGAACCCTTAGTTTTATGCCACTTCACCGCAGCAGTTAAATCTAAGTCAATCAAAGCATCACCGCATAACACCACAAAAGTGTCATCGAAAAAAGGAGAAAAGTCTTGGATACGCCGCATTCCTCCAGCGGAACCAATAGCTTCTCCTACAAGTTTACCGTCGTCGTCAATTTTTCCTTCAAAAGAATAGCCAATCTGTACACCAAACCTTTGACCATCACGGAAATAATTTTCTATTTCCTCAGCCAAATGGCTAACATTGACCATAATTTCGTCAAATCCATGTTGGCGCAGCAGTTCCAGTAAAAATTCCATCACCGGCTTTTGCAGGATAGGAATCATCGGTTTGGGAATTGTATAAGTAATAGGACGTACACGAGTACCTTTACCCGCTGCGAGAATCATTGCTTTCATTAGATTTTATTCCTCAGCCACAAGCCAGTTTACTTTCATCGAGAGATTGTTAAGCAGGTAAGCACAAAATAAACCAAACTATGTAACGAAATTTAAAAGAAGTGAAACCCTTGTAATTGTTTCACTTTGATGTACTCCGTTTGCAATGACATAGTTATAAATTTTTCCACCTACTTACTACTTAATTATCAGTTTTTATTTCTCTTCTAACTTAAAGGTATAGCTAGATGATCATCAGTCAGTTATCTTTTCAATAGGATTCTGGGTTTTGCTGACACAAAAGTTCAGTTGATTGGTTTGTAGCTGCTGGCTGAAGTTGGTAAGCGGATTTTTATCTCCTCGTAAAATTCTTCTTGAAATAGCTCTACCTTAGATTGAGCAGACAGCAGTAGTAATGCCCAAAAAACGCTCACTAAGTTACCATGTTCTGATTCATGGTACTCACCTTTTTTTTGTGGCTGCTTTGTTTTTGTCCACAACTGTACCAGTTCTTGTAGATTCAAACATTCTTCCTCTAAATTTAGATCCCTTGCTGAAAGATGCAATACCTGTTCTAGTTCTAAAGCTATTTCTGTCAGATTTTCTTGGTGAGCTAATTCTAGTGCTTCCCTCATGGTTTGCATACTAGGCTGACGCTTAGGACGGTGAGGTTTGCTAGATTTCTCTACCCGTTTTAGCTGGTTAGCCATAATCTGCAATTGTGTGATTAACTCTTGTAGAGTCACACGACGTTTTGGTGGTGGCATTGCGGCTGGACGGCGGCGCAACTGTCTCTCTAATTGCAGACGCTGGATGGGATATAATCCCCCATCTTCACCTTCTAAGATTGAATCATCAGACACATTATCTATAATAATATCTACTGTTGACAAATGCATTAAGGTATTTGCTTTGAATAATACGAGCATGGATGCTGATAAAAATGCCTGTCCAGATTGGGACAAGTCAGCCTTGTAACCTCTTGCTGTTGCCTCCGGTGCCATTAGTTCTAAGTAGCGGTCAATCACCTGAATCACCTGCACATCCCAAGGGTCTATTTCCCCTCGTTCGGCTTGTTCAATGAGATGTGTAATTGTTTCTAATAGCTGGTTAGCATCCATCAGTTATCAGTTATCAGTGGAAGAAGGTAAGAGGCAAGAGTTAATTAATTTTCCCATGTCCAATGCCCAATACCCTATTGATCATTTTCACCAGATTTTGATTCATAAGTAACAGTGAAATCTGATACATAATCATTATGCTTACTACTTTTAATAGCGTCAAATGTACCTTTGATAGTGCCAGCAATTGGTACAGCAACTAGTGTTCCCAATAAACCCGCAATTTCAAATCCCATCAAAATAGAGACAAAAATCCATATTGGGTTGAGTCCAATAAAGTTACCTAGTAACTTAGGTGCTAAGAGATTATCCTTGATTTGTTGTAGGACAATTGCCACCGTTGCTACTGGAAATGCTAACCACCAATTTTGTAGTAATACCAAAATTGTGACTAAACTAATGCCTAAAGTTGCTCCGACAAAGGGAATCAGTTCCGAAAGACCAATAACAATGGCAAATAACAGGGCAAATGGTACTCTCAAAAATAGGAAAATGGGAGTAAGGACTAGTACCATGAAAAGTCCCAGCAATAGTTGACTGAGGAAAAAGTTCTGGAAATTTAACTGTAATGACTTGTTAAAGGGGATGCCAATATTAGAGGGGAGGAGATTGATTAGACCATACCATACACGATCGCCATATAACAGCATATAAAAAGCTAATACGACTACTAACACTAAGTTCAGTAATCCTGATAACAGGGTTCCGGCAAATCCCACCGCACTGGAAGCTATCTGTTGGACCAAGTTTTGAATATTGGCATTGATTTGACTAGTTACTAGGCTAAAGTCAATATTTATTCGTCTTTGACGCGCCACTACCTGCAATTTACCCAGATTGTCTTGACTGGAAGCTAACCAATCAGGAATCTTATTTAAAAGTTGGATTGTTTGGTCAATTACCATTGGTACAAGGGTAACACATAGAATTCCTAACAAAGCCAAAGTGATTATTAAAACTATGATCACTGCCTGAGTACGAGTAATCCTAGCTTTTTCTAAAAATTTAACTGGGTAATTGAGTAAAAACGCCAAAATAGCCGCAATACTTAGGACAGTGATGGGGTGCTGGAAATAACGAAACAGTACCGACAGTAGCCAGACATTAAGAGCGATAATCGGGACACTCAGACCATAAATTAGCAAACTTTGAGGAGAGGCTGAACGGCGCATCTGATTTAATGTATAGGCAGGAGGGATAATTAACAGTTACCAAAGATAATTTTTTTTACCAGGATTGGTGCTATTAATAATCATAATTATTTTCCCCTAATACTTGTATAAGCTGATCTACTGATAAGGAAATGAAAACAATGGATAAAAACATCGCTAACCTTCGCAAAGACTACACTTTGCAAGATTTGTGTCAAAAGGAAATTAACCCTAATCCTTTTATACAATTTAAATTCTGGTTTGATCAGGCTCTAGCAGCACAATTAACTGAACCTAACGCCATGACTCTGGCTACATCTACCCCAGATGGCAAACCCTCAGCCAGAATGGTACTGTTAAAGAATTTTGATGAACGGGGCTTTGTTTTATTTACTAACTACAACAGTCACAAAGGACAAGAACTAGCTGAGAATCCCCATGCTGCTTTGGTGTTTTGGTGGGCTGAACTAGAACGTCAAGTGAGAATTGTGGGGACTGTAGAGAAGATTTCAACAGAGGAGTCTGATGGGTATTTTGAGATGCGCCCGCCTCATAGTCGCTTGGGTGCATGGGCTTCTAATCAAAGTGAGGTAATTGCTGGCAGGGAAGTTTTGGAGCGACAATGGCAGGAGTTTCAGCTTAAATATGAAAATCAGGAAGTACCTAGACCACCTCATTGGGGAGGTTTTCGGGTAATTCCTCAGGAAATCGAGTTTTGGCAAGGACGCTCTAGCCGTTTACATGACAGATTGCTTTATATCCGTTTGGATGATGGGGGTTGGCAGATAGAACGGTTGTCTCCTTAATGTTTTATAGCGGGCAAAGATGCCTGCACCATGAATTTCATAAAGTACTATTGGGATCAATTCCTAGTTCCTCTAACTTAGCTGCTAATAAATCTGCCCGTTGGCGTTCCTGTTAAGCCCGTTGGCCTTCCTGTTCTGCTTGTTCACTACTCCAAGTAAATTTCCTTCCCTATCCCACCACCGCAGCCAGTTCATGCTTTGACACAATCTTTCACCTGGCCAAATTCCCAAAAATAATGAGAACTCAGGAATCCAAAAACGCCCATTAGTATCGGCTTGTTGTTTGGTCTATTCTCCATTTTGCAAACAGCGTACTTCTAAACTTGCTTCGTAGGGGTCATAGGTGACGTAGGTTGGAACTTTGAGTTATGTGTTCGTAAAAATACAACTTTCCATAAGGTGGCGTGGAACGCACTGATAACTCTCCACCTTCTGTATCAGAGAGAAATTCCATCACCACTGCTACTGGTTCACATTCTCGGTTGCGTGTATAACTGCGACGCACCACGCCAGTGGCTAGAGGATACACCTGTGACACATAAAACCAGTCTGGTGCTTTGACGATGATTTTTTGTTGATAGTGGCTACTAGCCGAAAATTCGAGCCAATCAGCATTTGTGGGAGAATGGGTCCTGCTGCGCCTAAAGCATCAGTGAGTGCAGCTACAAGACGGGGTTGTTGAATATTTCCCACTGGGTCTTCAGGTAGAATAAAATCGGCTGGGAAGCACTCCCAGGTGACAGTTGGTGTTTTTTGGATTGGGTGGGTTTGTAGAATCATATGTTGTCTGAATAGACATTTACAGGATTTAATAATTGTCAGGAAGTATTATTTAATGCGCTATATCTTTTAATTTTTTAAATCCTGATTCTAATAATGTACGTCTCAGATAAAAGCCACCCCAAATAAATATAATAATGATCAAAGTACCAATACCCAATAAATTAGGTAACCAAACAATTACTTCTATATGATTTAGTTTACCTGGTTTGAGTTTCCATATAAGTTGGTTACCATTTCTTTCTGGTTGAATAGCATCTTCGGTTTGTTGAATATTCTTAACTCCCCAAGGTGTCTGTAATTTAAATTCTAAATTAAGAATTGAACCTATACCTGATAAAACGTTTCCTTTGCTAGTAAGTACAGAAAGGGAACGCAAATCTAAATCATAAATTAAGCGATTTCTTGATAACAGCAAAAAATTATTATCTTGTACGATTAGGCTGGAAGCAGTATTTGGTAAATCTGCATTATTAGTAACTACATTAGGTTTTTGAGAAGTGCGATAGTTGAAGAAATCGCTAAATTTTTCTTGTAATTCTCGACTGTTAGTGAAGGGAATTTTGACAATCACTTCTTCCGGAAAAATACGCTTTGCTGAACCGTCTAATTTTCGGGCGCGATGTTCTAGACTGTTTAACCAATCGTCAACATAATCACCACTAAAACTGGTTAAGTTTTCAGATAATTTAATATGTTGTACTAGTTCGCCATTGTTGGTGTTATTAAAATTAATTCCTAAATCATATTGAACACAACCTGTTAGCATTAAAGATGCACAGATTAAGAATAAAACAAAAGGTTTTGGACGATGTAATATCTTGACTTTTGAAATTATAAAATCCCATTTTTTAATTTGTGATAATAAAAATTTTCGTAAATTAGATTTTTTCATATAAATTCTTCTCCATTTATCTATTCACTTTCACCTGTCACCTATTCACACACTTAACCAAACTAGATAGGAAATTGTTAAACCCACAAAAATCAAGGCTACCCAGATAAAACGATTATCTTTTGTGTTGACTTGACTAAGATCAACATATTCTGGTTCTACAAGCTTCTGTTTTAGGTTAGATGTCTGGAGTTTAGTGGTAACAAGGATTTTTGATTTCTTGTCATAAATAGCACTAAAATCGGGAATTTCCGTCATCCACTCTTTTGGTCTTTTCAGTTTGGGTGCTTTTAAAATATAGACTAACTGCTTTGCTTGTGACTTGGTTTCGTAGTGAGGATGACGGCAGAGTTTTTGACAAAGTGTGATCGCATCTTCAGAACGTCCAGCCGCTTCATAAGCATTTACTAGCCAAATATTGACTTCACCGGCAAAGCGTGTATTATTTGCTAATAAGGCGCTAGCTTTTTCTAAATTTTCCACTGCTTCACGATATTGCCCATTTTCAAAAGCTGCTTTTCCAACTTGGTAGCGAGATTTAGCAATTTCTAAACTTTCTGTAGTCATTAGTCATTGGTTATTAGTTATCAGTCATTTAGTCAATGGGAAAAGGCACAAGGCAAAAGGTTAATTTCTCCAGTCTCCAGTCTCCAATCACCAATCCCCAATCCCCAAATCATTTAAATTGAGAACCGAGAATCATTGTTCCAATCCCTACGTCTGTAAAGATTTCTAACAGCAGGGCGTGGGGAATGCGACCATCAATGATATGTGCGGCTTTGACTCCTTGGGCAAGCGATCGCACACAACAAGTTACTTTAGGAATCATACCTCCACTAACTACACCATCGTTAATCAATTGACGAGCTTCAGGAATATCTACTTTGGGAATTAAGGTAGATGGATCCTTGTAATCTGTTAAGATACCGCGTGTATCAGTAAGCAAAATTAACTTTTCCGCCCCCAAGGCCGCTGCTATTTCCCCAGCTACAGTATCAGCATTAATATTGTAAGCTTGTCCACTATCGTCAGCAGCAACGCTAGAAACTACAGGAATATAGCCCTTACTAGAGAGAGTTTCTAAAATCTTGATATTGACATTACTAACTTCCCCAACATAGCCGATACCTTCATCACCTTGAGGACGGGCGGTAATTAAGTGTCCATCTTTACCAGAAAGTCCTACAGCCATACCACCAGCTTGGTTAATTAGGGAGACGATTTCTTTATTGACTCTACCGACTAACACCATTTCTACCACATCCATTGTTGCTGCATCAGTGACGCGCAAACCGTTTTTAAACTGGGCTTCAATTCCTAGTTTACCTAACCAACTGTTAATTTCTGGACCACCGCCATGTACTAAAATTGGTCGCAAGCCGACGCAGGATAAAAATACGATATCGCGGATAACTTTATCTTTGAGGGTGCTATCTTTCATGGCTGCACCTCCGTATTTGACCACAACGGTGCGACCTGCGAATTGTTGAATGTAAGGTAGTGCTTCGCTGAGTATTTCTACGCGATTAGCTTCAGCTTGCCTGATATACTCGGTATCGTTGATCATTTTGAGAATCTGTCAATTTTGAAGACAAGGTTTTTACATGATCAAAACATGAAAGCAACTTCCTATTACAAAATTTCCTCAGATCAATTTTGGTGTTGAGTTTTAAGAACGCTAGGAATTGCTTCTATGATACGTGTAGCAATTTCTTCTGGTGTTTGGTTATCAGTGATGGTAATGTGTAAGTCTGCTTGGGAGTACAGCGGTTGACGTTGTTGGAGGAGTGAGTGCAATTTGCCTTCAGGGTCAGAATCTTGTAAAAGTGGTCTTGTATCATCCTCTCCTAACCGATTTAACAAGATTTGCACTGGTGCATCAAGCCACACTATTAGCCCGTGACGCAGATAGCCCCAATTTTCTTGTGGCAGGATAATACCCCCACCAGTAGCTATAGTCAATTTAGTATAAGCACAAACTTGACCTAAAACATCACTTTCTAACTGTCGAAATGCTGCTTCACCCTCTTCGGTAAATATCTCATTGATAGATTTACCCGCAGCTTTAACTATCACATCATCAGTATCTATAAAACCATAACCAAGTTGATGTGCTAATAAGCGTCCCACTGTTGTTTTACCAACACCCATCATCCCAATTAAATAAAGGTTGACTCCTTTTAATAAGTAATTCACTAGTCTCTTGACTCCCGTTAACAATCCTTAATTTTATAAAAAAATAGGCTGAAAACCCCGACATAGAACCCTAAAAAGCCGAAAAGTTTTTAGAGTTACCCCTACACCATGTTTTCAGTCACCAGCTATAGTTTTTCAGTTCCGCCACTAAAATGGGATCACTCATTAATAAACTGGACCTGTCGATAAAAGCTAAGAAGCTTACTGTAAGGGGATTCCAGGAGATTTAATTGAGATAAAGCAGCTATCGTTGCTGAACGTAAACATGAGGGTTTGGGGATGAAAATCTCAAAATTATCAGAAATTTTGAGAAACATAGCTTTCTAAAAAGGTAAATGTAAAATATGATACTATTGGTTCCAGTAGTAGATTGAAAATCTTTTTATTTAAAGCGTTCAATTATATAATCTCTCCACACTTTACTAGGAGATAAAATATCTGTTTGTATATCAATAAATAATCGTCGCTGGAGTAATTCTAGAGCTTCTAAAATTAGTCTTTTTCCTAATCGTGGTGCTCGTCCCGGTATGATGTGACTTGTTAACTTTACCACAGAATTACACTCTGGATTAAGTACCAACCAATACATAATATATTTTCTAACTCAGACAGGCGATTAAACTGCTGGTCTAGAATTCTGCGGATATCACCAAAAACCAAAGTATCCTGTTCTAGAAACTGATCAACACTACCAGCAAATAAATCTTGAATGGTGGTAGCAAATAATTTCAAAAATAAAGGATTACCACCATAGGAGTCAATCAATATATGATATTCTATATGGTCTAATTCGTCTATTCCTTTAACCTGAAGGATACCCAAGCTTTCTGTTTTGCTTTAACCAGTCAATTTTAAAGAGTGAACAGGTAGTTTTTCTCCTTCTATCTCTGTAATAACTGGCTGTTTTTCCCGACCAGTTATTAACAAGCAGGTTTGATGTTGACATTCTCCTATCCTTTTAATTAACTCACCGTAACCTTCATAACCAGGAAGATATTGAATTTGTAAGAGTGGATCAGGCTTACTAGTAGCTACAGAATTGTCACCATTGCTAGATAAAATCTAGTCTACGTTATCTAACACCAACAGACAACGAACTTTGCGTAAAGCATGAATCAGTTGGGAAATTTTGGTATTTAGAGATGTGGTTTCGTCTATCTGTAAGTTTGGCTTTAATCTCTGCATTAGTTCTAGCAATAAAAGACCTGTCAGGAAAATTAACTTGGTGTCAAAAAAATGCTAGAAGGGAATTTTGA
>CAKZGI010000146.1 GCA_936914905.1 uncultured Trichormus sp.
AGGCAAGAGAAGAATTGACTAAATAGTCAGACAGGGGAAAAGATAAGTTTTTGTGAGCTGCGATTATCCAGAACATAATTTTCATCAATAAAAGAACTGAAAAAAGATGTGGTTTTTAAAAAAACCATACAAAGACACAAAAGAGCCGTAAGAAAAGAGTAGAAAGATTCATAACTAAGGAAGAAATAGCAATTACACTCAAAGAAGTATGAGAAAGTTTAGCCATCACTCTCCCAAGGCTAAATCTTAGTTTAGCTTGTCCGAATTTACCCTCAATACAGTTACGAACTCTCTCGTCCTTTAAAGCTTGTTTCTTTTTTTCTTTACTGACATTTTTAGGTGGTCTTCCCAAAGGAAGTCCACTGATTCTAATACTTCTTTCTTTATACAAAGCACGGTTGTCTCTATTCCGATAAATTTCATCAACATAAACTGATTCAGGATAATACCCCATGTAGGTTTTGAATGCTTTAACTTGTGATTTTAAGTCTCCTGATTCGTTAAAATTATCCCAACTTATGCGGTCTAAAAATAGATAGCTGTCAAAACAAAGAGCTGAAAACTTTACCCCAAACTCTACGGCTGTTCCTCCTTTCTGACGGACATTCGGACGAATGTGTAGTTGAATTAAACTGACAATCCGGTCTTCTATACTCTGTTTTGTGTTTTCATATAACCACAGTTTTTGACGATAAACTTCTGCTACTACTAGCAACATCTTATATTGCCTATTACTCAGTTTTACGAGTGAAGCAGCCAAATCTATTAGTTGCTGAATGTGCTCTAAGTATCTTTAGATACATTACATTTACCTTTTGATAGCATTTCTTCTTTTTTTAAAGATTGTTTTCTTTTTTTAGCTACTACTGAATAATTTTCCCCCGCTATATTCCTGTAGGTTCTCGGTTTGTTTATATTTTTGACTTCCAGGGAGTTATATAATGTATCTATAGTTTTTTCTGTTTGCTTTCTTGCTTGATCTAATAATCCTAAGTCTGTTGGATAACTGATATCTGCTGGCGCACAACTGGCATCTAATATTAATTTCCAGCAATTGGTCAGCTCACTTTTTGAGTATTCTGTTTCTGACTTTTTTGATTTTACTTCCTGCTCTTTTATTTCTAACCCATGTTTGACAATTTCTCGATTCAATTTGTTGACTAATTTTATATCTATTCCTCCTCGAAAGTGAACTAGCATGGAAGCATCAAATGGAGTTTCGTTACTATAGGCTGACATTTCCATAAAGTATTGCAGATAGGGATTCTCCCTAATCTATTCTACTGTTTCTCTATCACCTATTCCTAATTTATCTTTGATTATTAATGCTCCCAACGCCATCCTAAATGTTTTGGCTGGTGCGCCTATTTTTTCTGAAGATATGGCTGCATATTCTCCTTCAAATTCTGACCAATGTATCATCTGCGCCATGATTATCCAGCGCTTATCTGATGCTAGTTTCCCGCCAAAGGGTAGTTCAAAGTTTTCCAGAGCTGTTTTTTATTATTACGCTTATTAGGTATAAATAAATCCGATAAAACGCAAGGAGTTGTACCTATATTTACTCGTTTCTTTGCACCTTTTTCACTTTTTATACCCCGAATGTCTTAATTTATCCAGGTTTTTCGTTTATTCAGGAAGCCCTAATTGTAATTGAGTTAATTGAGTAAAAATTGTGTTAGCTTCTCCCCTGCCAGGAGGCGCACCACAGGTACCTGTGGCTATTCCAAATATAACTTGTCCGGCTAATTTAGTAGTAGTAGAAAATTGTTGTGATTGTATTTCCGCAATACGAAATTCTAAACTATCAATTCTGCCTCGTAAAACAGATAACTCGACTGCAAATTGTTCTGATAATTTTGCTACTTTTTCTAAATCTTCTCTTCTAACAATATTATTAGAATATGCACGCGAGCATTGAGGTTTGGGAGAAATACTCAAATAGCAAGCAAACCATTGAGATAAGCACAACGAAGGGAAAGGATTTGGT
>CAKZGI010000147.1 GCA_936914905.1 uncultured Trichormus sp.
TTACAATGACTTTACCATCAAAGCCTCATTGCTCAACCTCATACAATCAGCGATCACTGTCTTCATCTCTCTTAGTGGTGTGGTTATGTACTATATTTAGATACTTTTGCCCTGGGGACAGTAGGACAGACTCCACTGGGAGAGTTGGCTCTCCACTCATTTTATAAGGATTTATTTAATCCTTTACCACTCAACTTGTACATCGCACCGCTATTTTTACCCCATTGAGTTGCCGTGTGCGGTCAACAATTGCAAGCAGGGTTTCGAAAGAGAGGGGTGGAATGGCAACATTCCCCTCGACTCTACCTCTCGGCGGATACCCGATTAGATTAGATGGATTAAATACCTTTGGTGGCAAGGAAAATCTTTTATTTTTAATAACACAGCATGTTTGTCAATCCCAAATTTTCTATCAAACACTTCAATGTCTTCATAAATAAATTCATCTTGGAAACTTATAATTTTCTTCGTGCAGTTTTTTTCTTGATTCAAGTCATAAACAAAGTTTTCTTGAGAAATGAGATGAATTAATTTATGTCTTATAGATAAATCAAGCGATGTAAGGTAAATCAACAACCTCTCCTTAAGGTAGCATTCATCGATGCTTTGTATAGTTTCTATGTATTGTGTTAAAATTTCCCTTACTTCCAGAGATATTTCTCGCAATTAATTATGTGCCAACAAAAAGGCTACGAGTCTTAAAATATCAAAGGAAGAGTGGAAATCTTTGGAACTCTGTTGCCATTGGGAAAGATACTTCGCCAAATTTGAAAAATACCAATTATAAAATTGATTATGAGGTATGCCGAATACTAATAGAAGACGAGAGAACAACAAGAATACGTTGTTGTTTGAAGTGACTTGCAATGTCGATAGAAACAAAACTCTTTCCCGATTTTTCAACGTAGCCGGTACAAACAGGTTGTTGTAGTAACCAAGTATTATGAGTATTTTTTCATTTAGATTTCAAGTATTATGAGTATTTTTTCATTTATATTTAAAGTGTCGGCAGATGAGAGAGCCTGATATCGAATTGTCTTAGGTTCTTGAGTTCTAGCAATATCTAAAGAATTTTTAACAAACCATACTTGCCTTTCTAAATCATGATTGCTAAATCTTTTTTTGATTCGAGAGGCCACTCTATTCATACCAGACATACTCATTTGCAAGTTTGTTGTCTGACCATTAGAGCCTTGGACTTTTGTTTCTTTAAGCGAGCTGTAAAAATAAGGAATTTCATACCTAAGTAAGTCATCCCACTCTCCGTCTACAACATCTATGGGAAGTTATAGATTGGCGATCCCATCTTTGTATAACCATGATTTCACTTTCTCCATGTGTTCTGGATTGCCGTTGGTGCATTGGGGACCCTGAAGGATTTTAATGAGATCAGCGTAACTTTATGTGGGTCGGATTATAATTCTTGACTCAATTCCTTTGTCATGCTCCTTGATATTCTCAAGAATAGAGTTTCTTTCCCTCATGCAAAACGAGTATACTTCACGAAACCCATGAAGTATTTCACTTTTGTAGTCCAAGAGATCACAGGTTTTTCCCTTTAATTTAGGAATATTGAAAGAGTTTTTTAAATTCTTGGTAAGAAGACTTGAGACTTCATGAGAACTGTTTGTCCCCCAGAGTTTTGTTGGGAAAAAACCTATCGCTTCGACTCCTGAGGTAAATGCTGAATCTCGATGAAACTCTAATACTAGCTGAAATAAACACTCTAAATCAATAAGTACTGGGTATTCGCCATGAGCAATTATATTCTCATAGTGAAAATCAAAGCCACAAAGCCCATAGATTAAATATGCAAGTCCGCCAAGACGAATGTAAGGAGATATCAGCTGAGATTCGCTATTAAGGCTCAAATATGAAACACATTCACACCAGTTATATTCTGACGTGCTTTTAACTATTTTTGGTACCTTAAACTTCCTAAGACTTGTGTCTAATGCTTTAGATTCTAATAGTTTTATTTTAGGAGAAAATGCTATATCTAAATATGCAAGACCGCTGCTTATAAATTCTGCGTTCTGTCCCCTCTATGAGGAGTTTGTAAACCCCCAATCCTCCTCGATGAGAATCAGAATTACACCGTGTCAATTTTATCGAATAATTTTCATTAAGTGAAAATTCTCTTGCTAATAGCTTCCTATATTTTACAAAGTCTTCACAAAAAATTGAAATTGAATACTTTAACTTTTGGAATTGGTATTCAATAATAGGCTCCAATTTTGGAAAAAGGTTAGCTAATGCATTCATGGTCATTCTTTAGTCATCTAAAGCCAACCTCTTATGTTTTGCTAGTCCTTCTAACCCAGATGAGTATTCATTCAGCGAAGCTGAGATATAATTCCATAAGCTAGAGCGGTCAAATTGAAAATCTTTATATTACCTTTTTAATAAGGATTCTTTATGTTCAATAAATGCCTTCAAGTCTTCACATATATTGCTATAAATGGACTCAAAGTAATTTTCTCTATTATTTTTATTCATACTTAATTATGAGTTTATTATATCTATATATATAGATGTTATTTTCCCATATATTTATCATGTTTTTCTGAAATTATATTTTCTGAATTCGTCGAAATCAAGAATTTATGTAATGCCATGATATGGCAATTTATTTAAGGCGAAAGAGTACGCTGCAATAAATGGAAGTTAACTCCTTAAAGTTCGCTTTCTACTTTGCAACTAACATTGCAACAGCTCATTTGAATTGCTAAAGATTCCGTAGTGCTAAAATGTCCTTGACTTAATCGTATGATAGTGTCTCTAAGCAAGCTAATCTGATGAAGATTATTTCTAAAAAGCAATTAATTGAAAAAATGCTTGACAATTATAACCATATATCGATTTGAGGCAAAGAATCTAGAGCAACGCTCCATTGACAGTTATATCTCATTTTCTTGGTTTGGTATTACCCTGAGTTTTTTTACAAACTACCTGGGCATGATTCGGATGCTGTTGATGGCTAGACTGTGGTCGGGTAGCAGGGCTCTATTGGCATAGAGCCGATATCCCCATACTGTTGGCGAATTCCCCAAACAGCTAAACTGAACCGATTAGTTCAGCAATGAAACGATTGAGAACCTTCTGAGCAATTTTATTTTTGTAAGCCTTTCCTAGCAGAACTTACAGGCCTTGCGTAGCGGCTCGTGTCAAACTCGGTACTTTCACCCCTAGACAGCTTGTGGTAGTAGACGTTAAGGAAGAAAGAAGCTTTTGGATTTAGGTGCGCGGAAGCTGCGACAGTTCTGCAAAGAACGCCGAATTCAAGGCTATTCTACCGTCTACAACCGTAAAAACTCGATGGACTAGTTGACTTTCTGATCTCACAACAAGTGACTTCTGCTCAAGTAGTCGAGTGTGTGGAAATGCTTGCTTAGAATTTGATGAAAAGCCTCAGTAAAAACTGGGATTTCAAAACTACTTCCTTGGGATAGGATGCTACTTACTTGATGAGACTTTCTATTAAGATTGAGCTTCTAAAATGCGTCCTATACTTCTTGGCGATAGTGTTGGTAAACCTCTCCTAGCAGCTGCCTCTGCTACCTGCATATGGTAGTGGTGCTTTGAGCGACTGGGTTTTCGGTTTTTGCTCCATTCGCTGATTTCGACAATTTTGCTTGCCTCTGTACTTTTGTACTTCTTAGGTCTACCTACGTTGACACCTAGCTCCTCATTAGCTTTTGGGATCGCCGACTCCTGGGTTTCTGACAAGACGGTACTTGATATCCATTCTTCCACTTTGCTATTGAGTTTTCGGTTACACCAATCTCTTGGGCTAAAGCTACATATTTTTTGCCTTCGTTTAGCCCTAGCAGAATTTTCGCTCTTTTGGTAACTTCATCGGTGCTGGTTGCCGCTATGTGTTCTAGTGCTTGTTTTTCAATAGAATTTAATATCTGAAGACGAGGTATCTAAAATTTACCCCTCTTTACTGTACAATTTTGCCAAATGGAATGAAGCCTGATACACTCTTTTTGTAGCATTCATTTTTTCAAAAACCCACCCAAAGCCCTGGTGCAAACAGGGATTTGAGGAGAAAACAAGCCCACCTGTTAGTAGAACAAGGCGGAACATTTTTTTGTAAATTCAATTAACTAGAGCCATGAAGATTTTTTCCTTGAGCTTCTGGCAGGATAGATTTAATTTCCTCATTGAGGCAGTTGTAAATGCGATTGCTTGTTTCGTCCGAGACAGGGATCGCACCTGCTAGAGGTTGACCATCAGGCACAAGAATATCTTCTAAAATTTTGTTACTTGAGATGCACAGACCATTTGAGTTGAGGAAAGGGGAGCGGAAGTTGAGAACTTCTTCTCCGTTTTGATAATGCGGTATGGAAATTTCCCCATTTTGCAGGTCTTTGGAGGGAATTACCATTGCTCCCTCAAACGTTAAGGTCTTGCCGATGGCGATTTCTTTCCACTTGTTGTGGACGAACCGGGCCAGTTCGCGCTGTACTTTCTCAGTTTCGAGAAGTTGGACCTCTCCTTGTAAATTAGCTCCAATGAGCTTATACAAAAACTAATTAGTAGTATTAAAATTTGAGCTTCGCAGCAGCGCTTCGCTATCGCAGAAAGTTTCTAACTCTTCTACTACTGTTGGATGTTCTGCTGCTTGTTCTTCAAGAAAAGCTTTCCGCTTCTCGTACTTTTCGCAGTAAAGTTGTGCAAGTTGCGGAGGGTCATCCTGTGCAACATTCAGCTTTTTGGCTTCAAGTTCTAATTGTTCGGTAAAGTCTTTCAGTCCATTAGGGAATGAAGCGAGTAACTCCGAGATAGCTGTCTTGCCAAGTTCAGATTGTAATTTTTCACCTAGGCAGATATTTTGTCGGTACAATCCAGGTTGGATTTGAGGCTTAGTCGGGCCATTGGGATTATCTTTGTCACTTCCCTTGAACGCAGATAACGGAAGAATTAGGTCAATTTTAGTTGAGTTATTGGGGTCTTGATAATTGAGGATTTGCTCAAGGTTAGCAGGGCGTAGTGTACCTTTAGCGAAAAGGTATTTGTTATAATCTCCGTCTCGATCAGTCCAACCGAAGCGGTGCTGGATTACTCGATATTTATCACCTTTTTGATGCTTGGTTAATTCGTGATACAAGTCTGTGGATATTTGTCCGTAATAATCTCCTGTTAACCGATATCCTTGGTCATTACTGATAATGGCACCATTTTCACCATTATTATCATCAACTATTAAGATGTTGAACTCTTTATTGACAGGATCTTTACATAAACCAAGAAAGATAGATCCTTAAGCACCTCTATCCTTGTTATCAGCGCATAATTGTCTAATTGTATGTAGACATTCTTCCGGCCCATATAACAACCGAGTTTTTGATGATAATAATAATTTATGACCTTCAGGATTATTAATTAATTGTTCCACAGTAGACTTTTCGTCCATATGCCAGAACGAAAAGTTAATTCCAGGAAACAGATGTTATCGTAGAGTATTATTAAGTTCTTCCTTTAACAGCGAATCTGGATTATTTGTATTAGCATCTGTATCAATCCACTGATTTAATCTAGTGTCAAAATGTTTAGCTTGAATTGTCATAAATAAACAATTTAACTTTTAAAATTAAATATATATTTTTACTTTTTGGCACTAAAATACCTGTAAATTTTGATTTTACTTTCTCTTTATCGGAAATCTATTCAACAAATTTCTAATTTAGACTAGCAGCTTATAAGTAATTTGAAATACTTCAATATAAAGATTATTACTTAGATCTTATTGATAAAGGTTTATTCTAGGGTGATGTTACAATTTATGTGTGACGAAAAATATACAAATTTACCGATTGGTTTTTGCTTAGTTATAAATCAGTAGTAACATTTGTAATGTTTGCAATTACGGTTGTGTTTGTAGTTCTAAGCAGAATGGCAATCTATTGAAAACTCAATAAGCTAATCTGCATTTAAGTTGCATAAGAAGAAAAAGCAACTATGCTACCACCAGCCAAAAACTTTTTAACGCTGGAACAAGTTAGCTAGCTACAGCCGGCTCTAAAAGAGAGCGACCGACCAGATATGCAGAGCAATTACCTACATATTTAACAGAGAGAATAGGGATTGATTTGAGTATTTCTCAAGTGAGGGGGATATTATAGCGAAAAAAGTATGGTTATATCTAGACTAAATATGGCTTAAAGGATAAACAAAATCTTATGGAATAACTGATTCATATATATTGTCTATCTGCTTCTGTACCTTAAGAGTTAAGGCGTCATAACTTTATTTAGAAGGAAACAGGTTGATGGTTCACATAGAATCGACAATAGTATTTGAATTTATAAGATTACCAATTATTTGCTATTGGCCAAATTTCAACTAGTGGCAAATTCATCAATAGTTGCTGAACTATGAATATAAACTATCAGAATCTATTTATTCTCATATTAGCCATTATCGGAACATTTTGAGTTCACTATCATTGGATCGATGGTGGTGTGAACGTATATACAACCTGAATGGTAAAACTGTGTTAATTACGGGTGGTTCGCGGGGATTAGGATTAGTCATAGCAGGCCAATTGACTCAGGCAGGCGCACATTTGGTAATTTGTGCGCGCGATCGCATAGAACTGGAACGAGGGCGAACTGAACTAGAGCAACGAGGTGGAGAAGTCCTAGCTATACCTTGTGATATGACTGACAAAGCTCAGGTTGATGTAATGGTGCAACAGGTACGCGATCACTTCGGGGCGATTGACATTCTATTCAACAACGCTGGTACTGATTTTGTTGGCCCAATGGAGCAGATGACCTGGGAATACTACAACGATAGCATGAAGTTGCATTTTTGGGCCCCGCTTTACACTACCTATGCAGTATTACCGCAGATGCACGAACGACATCAAGGGCGAATCGTCAACATTTCATCCATTGGTGGTAAAGTAGCTTTCCCTCATATGCTGCCCTACTGTGCCAGCAAGTTTGCTTTAACTGGATGATCCTAAGGGATGCGGGCTGAACTGGCTCACCAAGGAATCACTGTCACAAGACTATGTCCTAGTTTAATCCGCACAGGCGCGCCTGGAAATGTCATTTTTAAAGGTCAGCATCGCAAAGAATATGCTTGGTTTAGCATTAGTGATTCGTTGCCTTTATTGTCAATGAGTGCTGAAGCTGTTGCTCGTAAAACTATCGGTGCGTTAAAGCGAGGTGATGCAGAGATAATTTTGTCCCTGCCGGCTCAGATTGCTGCTAGATTGCATGGACTTTTTTCTGGCCTTTATACCAATAAACTCAGTTGGGCAAATAGGTTATTACCAGCATCGGAGGGAGGCATTGGTCAAGAACGAGCATTGGGAAAAGACACCCACTCATTTTGGTCGCCCTCTTGGTTAACTTACTTGAGTAACAGAGCCGCAGGACGGAATAACACAATTACCACAGCAGATAATAATGAAGCAAAGCAGTTGGTTGATCAGCCACAGCCCAGAAATGCCGTAGATGATAAATCTGAGATCCAGCTAATACAGCCATCTCAAGCAACATCAGAAATTCAAGCCTGTTTCGAGGATATTCAAGACATCTTGGGCATTCCTTGGATACCTGCTAACTGGCGTACCTATGCGATGTATCCAGATGTAATGCAGTTGTTTTGGCAGCGTCTGAAACCGGCAATGCAAACAGAAGCATTTTTAGAGGATGCGATAGCCATTAGTGAGCATATCTATCGTGATATCGATGACTGGTATCAGCCTAGTTATCAGATTGAAATAGAACAGGCACAAAAACATCACATTCAGCGAGCACTAAACGCTTTTATTTTTGGGAATCCCCAACTGTTTATTGGGCAAGTGGCATTGAGCAAGACGCTTACAGGTGAAGTAGTAGGTCAGGATGGCAGTGCTGATGCTCGCAGAGGTTAAGATACTTACCGTGATCACCAAATTCAACTGATAGATGAGCAGTCTGCTCAGTCAATGTCCGCCGAAATGCCACGAGTTTACCAAGATATTAAACAAACTCTGGGTGTACCTATTGTCAATTCCGATTACCAAGCATTAGCACGATGGCCTGCTTTCTTTCTGGCGGCTTGGGAAGACATCAAACTTTGGCGAGAGCGGCCGGAATATCAACAGCTTGTGCAGGATGTTATGCAGAAAGGAGAAGCAGCTGCTAATCATTTGCATCCTGCTGTATGGATTGGCGAACGAGAAGTGCGAGATATCCTAGATCATCCTGAAGATTTCCAGCAGATTCAGCAGATGGTGCAAACGTTCAAGAATATCTTACCGGAACTAATGGTGCAGAATGCTCTGTTTCATGTTAGTTTAGCAGGTGTTCAACGAGTCAATAAATAGTTAAACAATTCAAGATTTTGGATGGGGTAATTAAGCAATCTACAGTCTCAAATTCGGTGAGGTATGAACCAAGGAAATCAATATGGTTACGAAAGAATCTTACGAAAAGCAGACTTCTGATTCTGATGTAGAAAAAATGATGCGCGAGAGCGTTGTTCTCATTACAGGAGCAAGTCGCGGCATTGGTGCACCCGCTGCTAAACTGCTAGCTAGACATGGTGCATCTGTTGGTGTCAACTATTATGCTAGTCAAGCAGCAGCTCATGAAGTTGTAGAAGAGATTACGTCAGCAGGCGGTCAAGCACTAGCCGTCAAGGCAGATGTCCGAGAGCCTCAGCAAGTGCAAACAATGGTGCAACAGGTGACAGAGGCATTTGGCGTAGTCGGTACGTTAGTGGTGAATGCCAACGCATCATTTTCCACGGCTCCGTTTGTAGAGCATCGTTGGGAAGATTTTGAAGCAAAACTTTTAGGAGAACTCAAAGGTGCGTTTTTCCCCTGTAAGGCAGTTGTTCCATCATAGATGGAACGCCAACGAGGCTGCATTATTGCAGTGAGTAGCGGATTGTCTCGCTATCCAGGGCAAGGTTTCTCTGCTCAGAGTACACCAAAATCGGGATTAGATGCTTTTGTCAAAAGCCTGGCGTTGGAATTGGCGCTGCATGGCATTCGTGCTAACGTTGTAGCACCGGGACTCACCTTAACCGATGCAACAGCATCGTTGCCACAAGAATATAAAGAAAGAATATAAAGAAGCTTCGGCTCAAACAGTCCCCTTGAAACGCAATGGTCTTCTAGAAGAAGTTACTGGCGCAATTTTGCTGTTAGCTTCTGAGGAAGCGAGATTTATCACTGGGACTTATTTACCAGTTAGTCGCGGTGTGCAAATGCTTTGAATTTAAATCCTTAAGTTTTGTAAGATTGCCAACTTCTTTGGAAAATTGGCAATGTTAGGCTTACTGTTTTCAACTTTAAGTACGCTAATCTTAGAGATTGGTTTCAGAATCAATCGGCATTCCCGTAGGGTCTGTGTTGGGCAAAGTTCCTTGCATCTGGTCGCTGGGAATGTCTGGATTATTGTGGAGGTTAACGGAACCTTTTTCTGAGACTGCCTCATCTGTAGAATAAGCCCCCATCATACTAGAAGCTCCAGCAGTTTTTGGATCGCCAGTTGTATCAACTTTTATAAAATTAGTGGCAATAGGATAGTTAGTAGGGTCTCCCTCTGGTTCTTGTCCCCCGGCTGCGGCTTGTGCATTTAGCATTTTGCACTCCCAGCAACATTAGTAGGTGTATAAGGTTGTGCTGGTTGGGAAGCAACAACAGATTGGTCTGGGATAGTGGCAGGATTTGATAAAGATGGATCGTTATCGCTCATATTTTTACTGCTCAACTGGCTCAACTGGGTTGTTTTATTAATTTTCTAGAATGGTTAGTAAAGGTATCTCAGTACTAGTTATGTGCAAGTTAAATGACAGGTGTTCGTGAACAGAATATATTTTTATATATATAAGAGAATATTTAAACTGACAGCTTCACTCTAAATACATAAATTCAGCCTTAATCAAGGAAACATAAAACTTAATTAAAATTATTGGTAACAATAAAATATTGAAAATAACTAATTTAAACGCGAACTAATCAATAGTACTTTTAAAGTATTAGCTTAGATATAAGCTAATAACCATCAAGATATACTTTTTCCTGCTGCAATTCAACTAGCATTTTGTATATTTTATATATGTTTTACTTCAAGGATTAAATAATTTGTCTGTATTCAGGTAAACAATATAACTATCAAAAGTTATGAACTTCGATTATGAGCTTTTTATTATTGGTGCAGGTTCAGCAGCAAGAGCTGCTGCTAAACGAGCCACAGCTTATAGTATCCATGTAGGAATTGCAGAACAAGTAGATGTGGGTGGTCCTTGTATAAATTATGGCTATATTGCTGAAAGATTGATGGCTTATGCTGCTACCCTTAAAGGCCTTTTTTCTAGTGCTATATCTTATGGATGGAGTGAATTTAATAGCAGCTTTGACTGGTCAAAATTCATAGCAGCTAAAACTTATAAAATTGAACAACTTCATCAAGTAAATATGAAGTATCTTCAAGAATCAGGTGTAGATTTTATTATATTAAAGGTCATGTTAGTTTTCTCGATAATCATACTTTAGAGATTGATGGCAAAAAATTAACGGCAAACAAAATCTTAATTGCGGTGGGTGCAAAGCCTTTCAAGCCAAATATAACTGGTATAGAATATGCTATTACGCCACAGGTTCTTTTTAGATTAAAGTATCTACCAAATCACATTGCAATATTGGGAGGATATTATACAGCGGTTAAATTAAAACTGCTGGGGCTTTGAAGATCATGAATTTAGTAAGTAATCTCAAATTTTGAGTTACGATTTAGTGCCTACTACAGTTTCTTCTATCCCTGAAGCTGTTACAGCTTGCTTGACAGAAACTCCAGCAAGACAACAATTTGCTTAGTCTGTCAGGTGTTACTATGAGGAATTTAAACCACTTTTTTATAGCCTGAATGGAGATGAGCAAACAAATCTCATTAAATTACTTGTAGAAGGTAATTCAGAGCGAGTTGTTGGCATTCATATTGGAGGCGATTTGGCAACAGAAATTATTCAGACCATTGCTGTGGCTATGAAATTAGGCACTACAAAGCAGGACTTAAATAATAGTATTGGTATTCATTCATCAACTGCTGAAGAATTTTTTCTTTATGATTAATGGTGAAACTATTCAAGCAGTCGCTCATTTAGTGAGCATATATAGTAAAATATACTCTACATTAAATATAAGATTTTAATAAATATATTTTTTGTGAAAAATGCTCGGGAAAACTCTTCTTTGGATGATATGGCTGGCTTTTGTTACTTATACTATATTAGTATCACCACTCGATCAGCCCGACACATAGTATTTAGGATGGAAGCTTTTAACACTTCAATGGGTAAAACTTAATGCCATTATTCCAACAATATTCTGCTTGATGGGTGTTTGGCCAATGATTTATCCTTGCTTAATGTTTGCTGATGGCAGAATGCAAAACTTTCGTGCTTGGCCTTATTTTATTGGCTCAAATTTTACAGGTGTGATTTGTCTTTTACCTTACCTAATTTTTCGTCGGTCTAATCAAGAATTCTATGTCTTAAAAGATAAGTGGCTAGCACTTCTAGAGCAACGAAAAACAGGATTTATTTTGCTAGTTGTTACTGTCGCTTTATTAAGTTATGCAGTAATTGCTGGTAATTGGGAAGACCATATTCAAAAATTTTTACACAGTCCTTTTGTTCACCTCATCAGTCTAGATTTTTGTCTAATGTGCTTAATATTTCCGATTACTTACTTATTTGATGATGATATGGCACGTCAAGGCATAAAAGATCAACTTATTTTTTGGGCTGTTGCTCTTGTGCCATTGTTTGGGATATTAGTATATCTATGTTTGCGTCCGCCATTACCAGATATAACTAAAATAAGCCGATGAGTAAACTACAAATTGGTACAAGTGGTTGGGTTTATAAGCACTGGTTTGGAGTTTTCTATCCACCAAATTTACCCACTGACCAACAGCTAACATTTTACGCACAACATTTTTCTACTGTAGAAATTAACTTTTCTTTTTATCGGTTACCAGAGCGGTCTGTGTTTGAAACTTGGCGAGAGCAAACACCTGATGATTTTCTATTTGCTGTCAAAGGTAGCCGGTATCTTACCCACATGAAAAAGTTAAAAGACCCGATGGAACCGTTCACTCGTCTGATGGAACGTGCCTCTGGATTAGAAGGAAAGCTCGGCCCTATTTTATTTCAGTTTCCTCATACTTGGCACATTAATATTGAAGGTCTTCAACCTTTTTTGGAATTACTACAAACTTACCCAAAACAACAATTTACAGTTGAATTTCGTCATTCTAGGTGGCTGATTCCTCAAGTATATCAACTATTAGAAAATGCAGGTGTAGCCCTTTGCCTCCCAGTCAGCCCAACAGTTCCCCTTGATATCTGTTTAACTACATCTTGGACTTATATGCGTATGCACAGTGGACAATGGAACATGGGCTACAGTGATGAGGAGTTATCTATTTGGGTTCAACATATCCGTTCATTTATAAAGCAGGGGATTGACGTTTATGTTTACTTCAACAATGATCCCGATGGATGTGCTATTCGTGATGGTCAACAACTACATATTTTGCTGGGTTCACGTTGAGTTACATAATTGACAACGCATTATTCTACGTTAATCAAATTTGGTGACTGCTTGATTGGTCACAAAACACGCATTAGCTGACCCAATGAAATAAACCGTTGCTCCAGAACAAAAACTAAAGGTATAAGTGCAACCATCCGTAGTAGGCTTGAGAGCACAAATAGTCCCAGTAAACCCCCAACAGCAGGTAGAGTTGCTAAAAAGCTACCAACTGTAATACCTATTGTTCCTGTTATACCAGCAACAGCTGTAGCGATCGCAAAATAATTAGATTGATAACTTAATGGCGTGATTCCCATCATCATATTATTAGTACATAAATCAATCGCCGCCCAAGTTCCACCTGCTAGTACGTGCAACAAAGTTAGATAGACCCAGAAAGATATTTGTTCCCTTCCCACTACCAACCACAACAGAGGTGTCACTGCTACTGCAATTCCCACTATAAGCAGGGGCGGCCGATTACCAATTCGGTCAGCCAGTTTACCCCATAAAAGTAGCATTAACATATTAGCCGCCGTGCCTAAGCCGTGATAAATAGTTACCACACTGATATCTATAATCCAGGTTATCTAATAGATAAAGATTAAAGAAGGGAGCACTGACATTAACAGTAAAGCACCAAATGCTCAGGTAAAGGACAAACTTGAAAAAATTAGTATCTTTGAGCCAGCTAACATCTATTTCTTGGGGCTGAGATGTCCCAGAATCCTTCAACTTTTAAAACCTGGGGGTTCACATCAGTCATCCACATTTGACAGCCCACACTGATTACCCCCAGCATAATTCCTAGAAGCAAAACTACGCTGTAACCTGGAAGCGTTCCACCAGGCCAAGCCGATACTACCAACCCCAGCATTGCTACACCAACGAAATTTGTCAAGCTGAGAATACTATTGCGAAACCCGAAATACCGCCCCCTTAATTTTTGAGGTACTAACACCGCTGAGCAACCAAGCCAAGGGGCACGACTCAAAGCTTCAATAATATTAGCTACTAAGAGAACTGCTAATGTCAACTGTACTACTTGTCGTCCAGCAACTTGAGATGCTCTCACTAACCAAATTGCTGGTAAAAGAATCAACCATAGTAACCTAGGCGCAAGGAAAATAGATACACAATACTTCCGGAAAGTAAAGCTTCAGTTTACCAAATATGCTCCCAAAGGTTGAAACAGATTCACCATCTGTGGAATAGCAGCCAATAGACCAATTTCTACTGCTCCAGCACCTAACTCTAGCAAGAAATTACTCAGTAATGCACCGCTGATGACACTATAAAAAATCGCAGCGAAAACACTCTCACAAGTTAACGCCTTGAGGCTAGTCCGAATTTCTGATTTAGAAACAAATTTCAAAAACAGTTTCACACTTGGAGAAATTACTGTTTCTGTTAATGCTCTATCTTCTGAAATCTCTTGAATAGGGACAAGAGTAAAAGGGCTTGCTGCTAGTGGAACAACATCTTCTTGGTGTGAAGGCATATTATTTGATTTCAGAGTTTAAACATCTAAGTTTTATGCTAAATCCTCTATCAATCAATGAAAATCAGTAAATCTTATAGATGTTGTCATAAAATAGACGGTTTGACTTATTTATGCAGTGGAATAAGCCATACTAATTGCTAGTTATCAATAACAAATATGCCACTATTTACATAAGCCTATAGATGATGATTTCACCAAAAATTTCCATCTGGAGGTTATCATTACTCACCCTAGTGATTGTGCCACGATCGCAGTATGAGTAATAGAGTTTTGGTTTTTATGAAACAGACATAAATTAACGATATATCCGCAGATAGTTCCTTAGTTGAGCCTGAAAAAGACCTGTTAGGACACGCCAACTTTGTTAAGTATCTAGCAGATAATATTTGTATATCAACACATAGAAAAGTATCCTTATTTACCGAGAACATAGGGGAGAAAAGCCCGTCGTACTTCCGATGCACCCCCCAGGCTTGGCTCAATCGTCGCTGTGAACCAGGATGGCTCGCCCTTGAGGAAGTGAGCGTCGAGATCAACGAACTGTCCATAGCGGTTGGCAATTTTTTCAATGGGAGTATTTATACGTTAGAGGTTCTGGCGGGTGATCGCCGGCTCAACCCATAAAAAATTACGCCTGTCATCTCCGAAGGTAGGATCATACACATTACCTAGCACAACGGGGCGAATTGGCAACTGCTGCACAAATGTGTCGAGGGTATTGGCAAAGGAGGCAATCCCTGCACCGGAATCTTGAATTAATCCTTGCACTGGATCGTTACCACCGATAGTGATGAGTGCGATCACTTTTCCTTGCACGCGCAATCAGTGAGCCTGAGAAGGCAAACAAACCACTAACTGTTGCACCATCACGGGCACGATGTTCGAGGTCAGCAAGTCCGCGTGAAGTGAGATCCTGACCTTGAAATTCGGAAAACACGCGATCATCATTGCGAACGAGGAGTTGCCCAGGATGAACGCCAAACTCGTTATATCGTCCGCAATCTAAAATTGAGTCGCCAAAGGTATATAGTGTCATCATTGCTTGCTCCCGCCGATTACAGCCCAAAAAAGTCAGGACACCTGCTTCCTGCAACGGCTTGAATAAAGCCTCGTCGAGTAGGTCGAAACGGAGTCATCACATTCTCAGTCTTTGTTTGAAGTTAGCATCACGAGATGGTATATAAGATGAATCAGAAGATGGATTCGGCGTCACAAGCCCTGAATCTGGGCAAACTCCTTGCACTTGATCGCAGTTTGGCGAAGGCGAGATGAGCTTCAAGCACAAAAATTTAGTGTTAGCGAATAATCTTCTTTAGTTACACCAGGTGTCTCTTGAACTTGCTCTAGAACGCCAGATGATTTGACAGCAGGGACAAATTACAAACTGCGTAGTATTTAATACTTTAATTGCCAAACCACTTGAGTGCATCATTGGCAATACCTGTGGTAACGGTATGAAAACCATTAAACTCTTGATAGACTACATCGTAGTTAGCACGTTGCAGTTGCGGCACAATCCTACGACTGCATAGATTAATCGGCAAAACATTGTCCCACGTACCATGTGAAATAAAGATTTGCGGATTGCCTTGATGCTGTTTTGGTGCCATAAACCCAGGAGAGAAGGCAATAATGTGTGAAAACAAATCACCATTGGTAATGCCGATACTCAGCGCATAAGAAGCACCGTCAGAAAAACCCCCAACCGCTATCTGCTCTAGATTTACAGAGTAGTGACTGAATGTGTGCATTAATGCTTGATTGATCAACGCAATATCAGCACCATACTCACTGTAGTACAGCAAATCCCATGTCTGTTGACGTGAAGTAGGCGCAAGTAGAATCAGTCCGGCGGTATCAGCCTGTTGTAAGAATGGAGCTAGACCACCTCGTGCATCGCCACCGGCACCGTGTAGCATCACTACCAATGCTGCAGGTTTATCTGCTTGGTAACTTTTGGGGACGTAAAGTAAAGTGTCGCGCGAGCTATCTAATCCTAGTGATCGCAGACCAACTGTTGTTGACCTTTTTTGTGGCTGATTTGGTTTTGCTAGCAGCTTTCCAAAAGCAGCTGCCCGTCTGTTCTTGTCTCTGAGCATAAAAATATACTTCTGTTCATGTATGTAGTAGCGCAAGGCAAGAAAATCTTCGCTTTTTCGCTAATGTTATTCATTGGGGTAAATTCTGAAGCGTCGAAAAGGTTCTTCACCAAAGCTATGAGACAGCAGACGGTAGCGTTCAACCAATTCGTGCTGCATAGAACGCACCTTGGCAGAACGAGGTAGTAATTCTACAGGCTGTCCTTTAGGAATGACAATCTGTTCCACTGCCAGTCTAGCCTCTTCTAAAGTATCAATCTCTGAATGTTGGCTATTTGCTAATTGGTCAACCCCTGCATCGGTGGTATCAGGTGACTCCATTCCCAAAGCTTGATACAAGGCATGAATAATATTTGCGCTCGCATTGGCCTTGATAGAGTAAAAAGGGAATGGATAATCTGCAACCATGCGCTGGAAATTAGCGTGTCTGCGTGCATGGGAGCGCAAAACTAAAATCGCCTCTGCATCATCAATATCTCTAACAACCACCACTGGTAAATTTAATTCGCCAATGACCTCTTCTAAAAGGTGGCAACTAACACCATAAGGGTAAACGTGTACAGGCGAATCTGCGTTATATAACCCCTTGGATGGATGAGAATCTGATGCTTTTAAACTATTGTGAATATGCTGCTTTTCTGGAAAAGGTATTACTCTTTCAGAACCACGCCTTGGCTGCGACTCTGCCAATGGCATCTGATTTTGGAAACTGGGAATCTTGCGTGTAATCGCTAACTCACCCAAATCATTAATAGTTCTGATTTGCGGGTTAGATTGATGACCTCGGAGTAAAGCATCAACCGTCTATGCAACATTTTCATGCACCATCCAACGTTGACGTTCCCACATCTCCACCGCAATATCAAAAGTGGGAAGTGCTTTGCGTTCTAACACCGTCTTTTGAGTGGGCCGCCGTTTGGCTTTCTCATCCCCTAAAGTAACACTTCCAATCCCACCTACTAAATCAGATAAAGTCGGGTTTTTAATTAAATTTTCAATTTCGTTACCTTGAGCAGTACCTACCAACTGCACCCCGCGTTCAGCAATGGTACGAGCAGCCAAAGCTTCCAATTCTGTGCCAATTTCATCAATGACAATGACTTCTGGTATATGGTTTTCCACAGCTTCAATCATTACCTGATACTCTAATTCTAGACGTGCCACTTGCATTCGTCCAGCGCGACCAATAGCAGGGTGAGGAACATCACCATCCCCAGCGATTTCGTTGGAAGTATCAATAATAACTACACGCTTGTGAAAATCATAAGCTAAAACACGAGCAATTTCGTGTAAAGCGGTAGTTTTACCCACACCAGGACGACCCAACATAAGAATTGATTGCCCTGTTTCTACAAGGTCACGAATGAAGCCAATCGTGCCGTAAATTGCCCGACCAACACGACAGGTCAAACCAATAATCTTGCCATTGCGGTTGTGAATGGCACTGATGTGGTGCAAAGTTTGCTCAATCCCAGCGCGATTATCCCCACCAAATGTTCCAAGTTTTTCGATGCAATCGTCGAGTTGATTTTGAGTAATGGCGGTAGAAGATAAATATTCTGATTTACCTGGAAATCGAGCTTCAGGACGACGACCCAAATCTAAAACAACTTCAATTAAATTCTCTGTTTGTAGGTGCTGATCTAGATTCTGTTGAATCTCTTGTGGCAATATATCCAGTAATTTCTGGAGGTAATCTGTCATAAACATGAGTTATATATGGTGGTCAGCAATTGAAAATGAAAGTATCTAATTCTTGTTTGAGTTTGGGTGATCGCTTAGGAGGCAACTCTTATGGTTGTTTGCTTGTGGTGTTGCAATAATTGCAAGCATTCTGTTGAGCTTGGATATCTGGAAACAACAAAGTTTGACTTAAAAGTGAATGTAGTGAAAAACTGATAAACTTAATTTTTAAATAATTAATTATTGTTTTGCAGATAACTCTATATTAAATCTTGAGGAGTATCTCTTATTTTATAATTCTGGATTAGCAATTATTGACAAATAATAGTATACAACGAATTTCTTGGGGCGGATTCTGCCACCAATTTTAGCTTTGTAGCCAGATAAAGTAAAGGCCTTGTTTTATTTATGAAAAGAGGCTTGTTAGCTAAAAAATTATCTAGTGAGTTAACAGCTATCAGTTAATAGCCAGAAGTGTTTAAAGACTGTTGACTGATAACTGATTCAAAACCTTGAAAATTACATAGCAACTTGTGTTAAACCAATGTTCAATTCAAAACCTCAAAATCCAATCTTCTAATTTTTGAATTTTGCATTTTGAATTTTGAATTGATTTGTGAGGTCAAGCCCTCGGTCTGTTAGCACGGCTCGGCTGCATACATTACTGCACTTCCACCTACCGCCTATAAATGGCTTATCTACCCGTGACCTTACCTACTAATCGTAGTGAGAGTAATCATCTTGAGGTGGGCTTCCTACTTAGATGCTTTCACCAGTTATCCACTCGGCACTTGGCTACCCAGCGTTTACCGTTGGCACGATAACTGGTACACCAGCGGTGTGTCCTTCCCGGTCCTCTCGTACTTGGGCACCCCTTCTTCCAAGGAAGGCTCCTCTCAATGCTCTTACGCCTGCACCGGATATGGACCGAACTGTC